>JACQQJ010000169.1 GCA_016207035.1 Nitrospinota bacterium
ATCCCGTCTCCCGCTCCACCTTAATAAGTAGCCACGAATGAACACGAATTAGCACAAATTTTATTCGGGCAAATTAGTGGCTAAAAATTTTTTTTGGGCGCCGTAGCCAAGGGGTAAGGCAGAGGTCTGCAAAACCTTTATTCCCCGGTTCAAATCCGGGCGGCGCCTCCATAAACAAAGCAATGAGTGATGAGCAATGAGTCATCACTCGCCACTCATTGCTTATTACCCTTCATAGTTCCATCCCCCTGAGCGCTTTAATTCCAATCTTCATGGGTATAAAGGTTGCTAAAAGAGATAGAATTATTATGAGGGCATAGCAGATATATACCTCAATACCTCCAATATGGGAGAAAAGAAATTTTTTGTAGAAGTGGGCATAGACAGGTCTTGACTCTAAAATTACAATCATCCCTATAAATATAAAACTCATCAACATATAAAGAATTCCACCTGTGCTCATGGCAACCTCTGCCACATTTTCATATTTAAAAACAGGGTATATTGCCCCCATTCCTACACCCATTCCCACAAGCCCCGTGGTTATAAGGAATATGGATATTATTGATACTGTCATTATATAGCTGTCTACATCTAAAAATATATTTGATATGACCACTAAAATTTCAGCCAATATGATCAGTGGTATAAAATACATCCAGAATTTCTCCCATAGAAATTTTTTAAAATCTATTGGTGATGCATAGAGGGCCCAAAAATATTTTCCTTCAAGGCTTACTGCAGTGTAGGTGAATCTAACTGCAATAGCCGAAAGAACAACCCCTGCCAGCCCATGATTCAAGACCGAGGTAAAGTTTTTTAAAAATATACTGTCTAAGGGGAGGTTTCTGATATTGAATATATAGACAATGACAAGTGCACCTAACATAAATAATTGGGACCACTGGGCAGCATCCCTGAAAAAAAGTTTTATATCCTTCATAAAGATACCCCGTTGTATCGGAAATAATACTATGAGCAATCTATTTAAAATTTTATAGAAGATATAAAACCCCCTCTTTTTTTTCATAGTAAGAGATTCCTGGGCAGATGACCAGCCAGTATGAAATATCTTATTCGCCAATGCTACTACTGAAATAAAAAATAAAAGTGCAGTTAAAAATAGATAGACTATATACATGATGGATTGACTTAAAATGCCATGGGCTCCGCTTATCAGTGCCTTTGCAGCCCATGTACTGGGAAGAAATGGATAGTCTGGAACTTTCAGTCCTTCAACAAATTGGATTACTACATCATCAGGTACATCTTTTCCAAGGAGAATCTCTGGTTTTAAAAATCTAAAAAACATTACCAGCCCTGCACCAAAAATAAGCCCTAAAAAGGTCATTACCTGATAGGTCTTTCTTGCAGGAAAGAATCTCATAAGGAGCATCGTAATGAAAATACCTATACCAGCAGGAATGACGAGAAATGGTATTATAACAGCAATAAGAATTACATAATAAGATGGTTTTGCACCATAAACAACACCATAGGCTGTAAAAATGGGAAATCCAAATATAAGAATCATCCATGAACTGTTCATGGTTGTATGCACAAATTTTGAAATAACTACAGTTGACATGCTGAAGGGAGAGGCAATGAGTAATTCTAAGTCAGATGAAAGATACATCGTAGATAGAGATGTTATGATATTGGAAAATAAAAGCATTGAGATGAAAGTAAGAAATATTATGCTTAAGATCTGGGTGATGAGGATCTCTCCGATATCAAGGGGGAGTCTCTGGAGGTAACTGATTATACGGTAGAAAAATAGATAGTCACCAATGATAAATAGAAGGGCTAAGGTGAAGAGTATGGAAAATTTAGAAATCTTCTCCCTGAATCCATATATGATACTGTTGCGAATTATTATACTGCGGAGTTTAAGGATTTGGAAAAGTTGATACATTGTAACGATCATTACCCATGAATCCACTCTTTCATAAGGGAGTGTATCTTACTTAACTTTTTCTATTATAAACTCTATTATTTTAGATATGTCTGTCTCCTCCTGCTGGCTAACTGACATATCTCTCACTACGACTTTACCCCTGTCTATCTCATTGTCTCCTAATATAACCGTATACCTGACTCCAAACTTATTAGCCTTCCTTAACTGACTCTTCAAGCTGCCATTTTCATAGTCTTTTTCAACCCTGATTCCCTTTTGTCTTAAACTATCCACCAGTTCAAATGCCTTTTGATTTGCCCTATCTCCAAGTGCAGCCATGAATACAGCAGGAGTCAGGGAAGAATGACTTTTATCCCCAATGAGCGATGCAGTTCTATCCACACCGATGGCAAATCCAAAGGCAGGGGTAGGCGAGCCGCCAAAATCTTCAACTAATTTATCATATCTGCCTCCGCCTGCGATTGCATTCTGTGCCCCCATATCTTTTGATATGATTTCAAAGGCTGTTTTTGTATAGTAATCAAGACCCCTTACTAACTTTGGATTTTTAATATAGGAAATTTTCAACCTATCAAGATAGAACAGGGTCGTATCAAAATGTCTCTTACAGTTTTCACATCGGTAACCCTCAATTGTTGGTGCCCCATTAGTTACCTCATGACAGTTCGTACTCTTGCAATCGAATATCCTCATAGGATTTCTCTCAAACCTTCGCTGACAGTCTTCACAGAGGAGATTTTTTTTCTCTTTTAAAAATTCTAAAAGCGCCTCTCTGAATTTAGGTCTGCATACATCACAACCAAGGCTGTTTACCTCCAGTTCCAGGCCTTTAATGCCGAGTTTTTCAAAATACCTCATGAGCATGCCTATAACCTCTGCATCAATTTCAGGATTTTCTGTCCCGAAGACCTCTGCACCAATCTGATAAAACTGCCTGTATCTCCCGGCCTGAGGTCTTTCAGATCTGAACATTGGACCCATATAGTACAGTTTAACTATTGATGGAGAGTTATAGAGACCATGCTCCACATAGGACCTTACAACAGAGGCAGTCCCTTCAGGTCTCAATGTCAGGCTGTCACCACTCCTATCATTAAATGTATACATCTCTTTTTCAACAATATCAGTAGTTTCACCTATGCTCCGCATAAAGACAGAAGTCTTTTCAAAGATTGGTATCCTTACCTCTGAAAAACCGTAAAGTTCAAATAACTCTCTTGCAGTCTTCTCCATATACTGCCATTTTTCAACTTCACCCGGCAGGATATCCTTTACTCCCTTCACTGACTGATATTTAGTTGACATAATCTTTTACAAATAACTAAATTAACTAATCTCTGACAACTTAATAATATTTTTGAATCCTTTCACACGATCAACAAATTTATAGTCTGCTGTGATAAAAGGCATATTCTCTATTTGAGACAACGATAGAAAATATGCATCATAAACCGAAATGTTATATTTAAAGGCAATCTCAATTGCCCGCTCTAATATGGTCTTATCAACCTCTCTAACTTCAAAAGTCATATCAATAATGCTCTTTACTGCGTCTTTTACATCTTTATTCGTAAATCGGGTATTATAGCGAAGGGCATTAGCAACCTCATAAAATAGGAGGGAGGGAACAATTACAGAACATTCGCCTTCAAAAATCTTGTTTCTCAAATTTACTGCATTATCAAGGTCATCCTCATCATATTCACTAAACCACTTGATTAAAACAGAAGTATCAAGTATATACTTTATCATTTCACCATTTCTCTCCACTTTCTTAATTCTGAAACAGCATTCCATTTGCCTGATTTTTTTCTAAGCCGGTCCTGTATATCAATAGCATTTTTTATTTGCTCTCTTTTAATCTTTTCCTCAGCCCTTCGTTGATAATCTTCTATGATTTTTTCAGCAGCCTCTCTTAATAACATACTCCTGCTCTTATGTTCATCCTTGGCGATGATATCTAGCTTCTCAATCGTATCCTCAGGTAATATTGTATTGATCCTTACCATAATTACACCTCCTTATTACACACTTTATATATGTATATTATGATGTTTATATCAATTTGTCAATTTGTCAGTTTTACCATCAAATTGCCAGAGAAGGTTACTAAACCTACTAATCCTCATAATCCTCAATTTACCCCGTTACATGAAATGCCCTGCGGTCTTGCCGCAGGGTTGCACGAAGTGCAATAGGTGAGAGATAAATTGGCAGTCCCATTTTACCATGTGTTAGGGTATACTGAGACTCAAATATAAAATGAAACAGATAAACAAACTACCTATATAAGAATAATGGAAAAATATGGTTTAAAAATATTATGGGGAGTAGTTGCAACCATAATTATTGCACTTTCAATTAGTCTTGGAATAGTATGGTCTAAAAAGAATGGATATGAAAGGACAGAATTTAAATACGGGGTTTATGACAGGATAGATGATAACAGTCCTCTTGATTCAGATAATAAGACAGATGAGGCTTTATCATCAAAAGGGGATTTAAAGTCAGATGTAAAAAGGATTGCAATTATAATAGATGATCTTGGATGGGATAAAGGGCCTGCAGATGACCTTTTCAATATTGATGCCCCTATCTCATTTTCTATTCTGCCAAATCTCCCTTTTTCAAAGATAATTGCTGATGAGGCAGGACTTAAGAACAGGGATGTACTTCTTCACCTCCCTATGGAACCTCAGGGATATTCAAATAAAGATGAAAAAATTAAACCCCTCACTGTCGAAATGGGCAGGAGTGATATGGAAATACTGATTAAAGATTATATATCAGCAATCCCTCACATAGCAGGTGTAAACAATCATATGGGGTCTAAACTTACTGAAATTGAAGAACCTATGAAATATGTAATGGAAATTCTTAAGGATAAAAACCTCTTCTTTGTTGATAGCCGCACTACACCAAAATCCCTGGCATATCAAGTTGCAAAGGTATATGGCGTTAAAACTGCCCGTCGCAATGTATTTCTTGATAACAGGGAGGATGAAGAATATATCAGGGGGCAGATAGAGGAACTTATACATATAGCATATAGAGATGGTTCTGCTATAGGAATAGGTCATCCGCATCCTCAAACAATCAGTGCTATTCATAAAATGATTCCTCTGATAAAAGAAAGGGGTATAGAGATAGTGCCAGTCTCAGAGTTGGTGAATTGAAATAAATATGCCAAATGTGAACGAGGGGACTGATACAAATTTAAAGGTAATTTACCCCGTTAGAAAATCCTCTTCTCATGGGGTGAAAGACTCCATCAACACAGGGACTAACGAGGCATGGATACGGCTGGAAGCGGGAAGATGTATTGCTTTTCATCACAATGAACTATAATTACTCCATTGAGTAACATACGGAGAATATTAAACGGCAAAACGAAAAGGGGAAGAAATCAAGGAGGATTAAGATGCCAGAGATAAGCAGATTTTTTGGCATAGTCATAGCAATGTTTTTTGATGACCACAACCCTCCTCATTTCCATGCAAGATACAGTAGTTATTCCATGCAATACTGGAAGGGTATTTGCCGCCGAAGGTATTAGGACTTGTTATAGAATGGGCAGATATCCATAAAGAGGAACTATTGAAAGATTGGGAAGTGGCAAAAAATCAGAAGCCATTGTTCCCAATAGAACCCCTAAGGTAAGGAGGCCGCAATGTATTATGATGTTTCAGAAGCACGGCATATTGAAGGATATAAGCTTGAGCTTGTCTTTGAAAATGGCAAGAAAGGAATTATTGATCTAAAGGAATACCTCCATAAAGGCGGTATTTTTAGTCGCTTCTCTGACATTGAGTATTTCAAACAGCTTTATGTGAACAAAGAGGTCGGGACATTATGCTGGCATGATGGACTGGATATTGCGCCCGAAACGCTTTATCATGAGGCAACAGGCGAGCCACTGCCCGCATGGATGAGACCTGAAAAAGCAATGGCTTAATTCAAAATGTTGGAAAAGAAATAGACAGAATTTATGGCGAAAGACTTATGAAGCAAGTAGTCATAGAAAACCCTATTTTAAATTCACCCTTTGAAGAACCAGAACGTCATTTCAAGTTTGCCGAAGAAGGGATTACCAATGAAATTGTTGAAGATAGACGCATCAGCTCCTATTTTATTCCAATTGCGAAACCGAAGAAGAAAGGCAAACAGTTATCCTTTGGTACAGAATGGACAGAAGACCGCATTGAAGAAAATAAGTTTATCAATCAGGTGCGGGATAGAGTTGCACTATGGCGGGAAAAAGACTATTACGGCATAACAAAAACTACACGATTTTTGCTTGATTACTGGAACAATATTGAGCGTGAAAAGAAATTATTCTTCTGCCAGATAGAGGCGATTGAAACCATTATTTATATAACGGAAGTTGCCAATAAGCACGGTGATTCATGGATTGAAAACTTCATCAGACAATCCAATCAGGACGCCAATCCGCTGCTTTACAGAATCGCTTTCAAGATGGCAACCGGCAGCGGGAAGACCGTTGTTATGGCAATGCTCATTGCATGGCATTCCTTGAACAAATTTGCTAATTCACAGGATGCGCGGTTCTCCGATACATTCTTAATTGTAACTCCCGGCATTACCATTCGTGACCGCCTGAGAGTTCTGCTGGCAAATGACCCAGGAAATTATTATGTCCAGCGTGATATTATTCCGTATGATTTATTGGCTGAACTAAATAAGGTAAAAATTATAATAACCAACTTTCATGCTTTCAAACTCAGGGAAAAATCTGATGCCGCCAGACTTACAAAGGATATTTTGTCAGGGAAAAATGGGGCATTGACAGAGACTCCCGATGAAATGGTGCGCCGTGTATGCCGCGAATTGGGCATAAAGAAGAATATCATAGTCATAAACGATGAGGCTCATCATTGCTACCGCCGTCGTGCTGGTGGTGAGGAAGAAAAAGTAACAGGTGAAGAGCGCAAAGAGATTGAGAAAAGAGATGAGGAGGCACGAATCTGGATTTCAGGACTTGAGGCAGTTAAAGGAAAAATAGGCATTAAGTCCATCTATGATCTTTCTGCAACACCTTTTTTCCTTCGAGGCTCCGGTTATCCTGAAGGAACGCTATTTCCTTGGGTCATATCAGATTTCTCGCTCATAGATGCTATTGAGTCAGGAATTGTAAAAGTTCCCCGTGTGCCTGTAGCTGACGACCAGATGACTGGCAATTACCCTGCTTACCGCGACCTCTGGCTTCGCATCCGCGATGATTTACCAAAAAAAGGCAGAAAGAAAGACGCAATAAGCGGAGAACCAAAACTCCCTGTTGAACTTCAGGGCGCTATTCATAGTCTTTACGGCAACTATGAAAAGGCATATAAATTATGGGAGCAAAAAGGACATGGAACGCCCCCTGTCTTTATTGTGGTCTGCAATAATACCAATGTATCAAAGCTTGTGTATGACTATATCTCAGGATGGGAGAAGATTCTTCCTGACGGAAGCACGGTTATTGTGCCGGGACAAATGCCTATATTTAACAATGAAAAAGGCTGCAGATGGAGCGAAAGGCCGAATACTATTCTAATAGATAGCGAACAGCTTGAATCAGGCGAGGCTATGAGTGATGAATTTAAAAAAATAGCCGCAATGGAGATAGAGGAATTCAAGGCGGAATATCGTAAAAGATTTCCGGGTCGCGATACAGAAAAACTCACCAATGAAGACCTTCTCAGAGAGGTAATGAACACCGTCGGAAAACAGGGAAAGCTCGGCGAGAATATTAAATGTGTTGTTAGCGTTTCAATGCTTACCGAAGGATGGGATGCAAACACAGTTACTCACATCTTAGGTGTTCGTGCGTTCGGGACGCAACTCCTCTGCGAACAGGTTGTTGGAAGAGGGCTTCGCAGAATGAGTTATATTACAAATAATGACGGCAAGTTCGAGCCTGAATATGCAGAGGTTTACGGAGTGCCATTTTCCTTTATTCCGTGCTCGGGATCAACCAAAGAACCAAAACCAGGTCCAATTCCCACGCGTGTGCGTGCACTGTCGGAACGTTCACATCTTGAAATAACTTTTCCTCACCTTACAGGGTATCGTTATGAATTTTCAGAAGAAAGGCTTCAAGCAAAATTTACAGATACCTCACTATTTGCTCTCAGCACTGCTGATATTCCTACAAAAGTTCAACTTGACCCCATAGCAGGAGAATCAAGTATCCACACCCTTGATGATTTAAAAAAGAAAAGGGTTCAAGAAGTAGCATTTCTTCTTGCAAAACTGACATTGGAGAAATACTTCAGGGATGATGACGGAAATATCAAATCATATCTTTTTCCGAAAATTCTTGATATAACAAAACAATGGCTCGATAAATGCGTCACTTACAAGGACAATACATTCCCGCAGCTTTTATTATTGATTGAATTTGCACATCACGCATCTGACCGAGTCTACAGGGCTATTGTTCATTCGTCTATGGGAAACAATGAACTAAAACCTATTTTGAAGCCATATGATTCGGTTGGCACTACTTCGTATGTTGACTTTGATACAATCAGGGCTGTCTATCCGACATCATTGAGCCATATCAGTCATGTTGTTGCAGATACGAATTCATGGGAGCAGAAACTTGCACAATCACTTGAAGACATGGAAGAAGTAATTTCCTATGTGAAGAACCAGAATTTAGGCTTTGCCATTCCATACACATTTAACGGAGAAGAGAAAAACTATCTGCCTGATTTTATTGTGAAGATAAGATTGACACCTTCTCCCCTTGTGGGAGAGGGCAAGGGTGAGGGGGTATCCGAAAATATCCTCAATCTCATTATTGAGGTGACAGGCGAGAAAAAGAAGGATAAAGAGGCAAAGGTTGCAACAGTAAATGACTTGTGGATACCGGCAGTCAATAATCACGGAGGCTTTGGCAGATGGGAATTTCTTGAGATAACAGACCCATGGAATACAAAGAATATAATCCGTAAGTTTCTGCTAAAATACTTGCAAGATGTAGGGGGAAAACAAAATGCTGACTCGGATTAAAATCAGAAATTTTAAGAAACTTGATGAGGTTGATATTGAACTCGGCAAGACCGTTGTATTGATAGGGCCAAATAACAGCGGTAAAACTACGGCTTTGCAGTCGCTTGCCCTGTGGGATGTAGGGCTTAAACTATGGAATGCAAAACGCAGCGGAAAAACATCGCCTGAAAAACGTCCCGGCGTAACAATAAACCGCCGTGATTTAATTGCCATTCCTGTTCCTGTTGCAAACCTGCTCTGGAGGGATTTGCACGTTAGAGATATAAAACGGCTGGAAGAAAAAACTGAAACGGGAAAACCGAAAATAAAAACGCAGAATATTTTAATTGATATTATCGTTGAAGGGATTACAAACGGCAAGTCATGGAAATGCGGTCTTGAGTTTGATTATGCAAACGAGGAATCTTTCTATTGTCGTCTCCTTCGTCTCACGAAAGGACATCAACCGCAGCGAATGGCTATACCTGAAGAATCTGCCGATATAAAAGTTGCTTTTCTTCCGCCGATGTCAGGACTTGCGGCTGTAGAAGCAAAGTATGAAACTGGCAAGATAAATGTCCTCATTGGTGAGGGACAAACAGCCCAGGTTCTTAGAAACCTGTGTTACCAAATCTATGAAAAAAGCAATGCAACCAGCGACTGGAAGGAACTTACAGAGCATATAAAACGACTTTTTGGTGTAACATTGCTCCCGCCACAGTATATTAAAGAACGTGGGGAGATAACAATGACTTACAAAGAGCCAAACGGTATTCAACTTGATCTTTCATGCTCTGGCAGAGGACTTCAGCAAACACTTCTTTTGCTCTCTCATCTTTATGCAAACCCAAAGACAGTTTTACTGCTTGACGAACCTGATGCACACCTTGAAGTCCTCCGCCAAAGGCAAACCTATCAACTGATTACGGATATAGCAGAGGAAAAAGGCTCTCAGATTATTGCAGCCAGTCATTCGGAAATTGTGCTTAATGAAGCGGCTGACCGTGATGTTGTTATAGCCTTTGTCGGCAAGCCTCACAGGATTGATGACAGAGGCAGTCAGGTTTTAAAATCGCTCAAGGAAATCGGTTTTGACCATTACTATCTGGCAGAAGAAACAGGATGGGTATTGTATCTTGAAGGCGCAACTGATCTTGCAATATTAAAGGAATTTGCAGGTATTTTAGAGCATAAAGAAGCAATAGATGCCCTTGCCAAGCCTTTTGTTCATTATGTCCAGAACCAGCCAAACGATGCAAAAAAGCATTTCTGGGGCTTGAAATATGCAAAAAATGATTTGGTCGGAATTGCAATTTTTGACCGTCTTGAAAGACCTGTGCCAGATGACATGGGGGCAGAAGGTCTCCAATGGAAAAAGAGAGAATTGGAAAATTATCTTTGCATGGAAGAAGTCCTTTTAGCCTATGCCAGACATGATTTAACAGACGATCTTTTTGGAAGTGCGGAAGCAGGCAGGCGGGTTAATGCCATGAAGGAATCCATTGCAGAAGTTGCATCGGCATTAAAGACATTGAAAAAACTTGATTCATGGTCTCCGGATATCAAAGCAACCGATGAGTTTCTTGATCCCTTATTTGATAAATACTTTGAAAAATTAGGTCTGCCGAATCTTATCAAAAAATCAGATTACCATGTTCTTGCTCGTCTTGTTCCAAAAGATAAAATTGACCCTGAGATTATTGAGAAACTTGATGCTATTGTTGAGGCAGCTAAAAAAGCAAAACCGAGGGTTGACTGATATGGCAAAGAAAAAACCTGCAAGGACTTCTGTTGATAGTTTAAAGCATAAGGACAAGCGCAAGAACATTCCAACTGCCGAGCTTCAGAACTTTGTAAAAGAAGACGAGGCAAAGCCAAAGAAGATTCTCTATCCGAGAGACCCTTCGCTTGACCCCCAGCTTGTCTGGAAAGGCAAGGATGAGCAGGATCAGAAAGACCTGGAAGTTTCTGCTGTTCCTCTCTATATACAGGAAAAGATTCATCCGCAGGTGTTGATTGACGACTTGCGACGTAATTCCCCCTTAACAAAGGGGGGTAGGGGGTTGTTAGAAGATGCCGTCCAACCCAGTCTCTTCGCAGATTTCAACGGCATTGAGTTTGAAGATTTAATAGATTTCTACCGACATGAGCAGAACTGGTCTAACAGGATGATACTCGGCGATTCCATGCTTGTGATGAATTCCCTTGCTGAAAAGGAAGGGCTTAAAGGCAAAGTGCAGATGATTTATTTTGACCCGCCTTACGGCATCAGGTTCGGTTCTAACTGGCAGGTCTCAACAAGAAAGCGCGACATTAAAGACGGCAAGGCAGAGGACTTGACAAGACAGCCTGAACAGATAAGAGCCTTCCGCGATACATGGGAGCTTGGCATACATTCGTATCTCAGCTATCTCAGAGACAGACTTGTTATTGCGAGAGAACTGCTTACAGAAACAGGCTCTGTGTTTGTGCAAATCGGCGATGAGAATGTGCATCTTGTAAGGTGTCTGATGGATGAGGTGATGGGGAGTGAGAATTTCAGGTCCATCATTACAGTCAAGAAGACCGCCGGACTCGGCACAGAGGCGATCGCCGCTGTGACGGACTTCGTCCTTTGGTACGCCAAGAACATAGAGTATAACAAGGCACGGACGCTCTACATCTCGAAGGAACTCGAAGACGACACAGCATACTCGTTAGTTCAGATTGCCGACGGGACGCACCGGCGTATGACGAGCGAGGAGCACTCAGACCATCGCAGGTTGCCACACGATGCGCGTGTTCTCCGCCAACAAATCCTGCTATCCGCTGGGCGTACCGAGAGCTGCATCTATCCAATCAAATACAAAGGGAAGATTTATAATCCGACCGCGGGTCGCAGTTGGGCTACAAATGCCACCGGCATGGAACGTCTAATCGCTGCTGGCAGAGTTACGGAATCGGGTACTACGCTCTCCTATGTGCGGTTTGCCGATGACTTCCCTGTGAATCCGATATCGAACTTCTGGAGCGACACAGGCTCCGGCAGCGGTATGGAGAAGGTCTATGTCGTCCAGACAAACGTTAAAATTGTCGATCGCTGTCTTCTCATGACCACTGACCCCGGTGATTTAGTCATTGACCCGACCTGCGGGAGTGGGACGACTGCTTATGTTGCTGAGCAGTGGGGCAGGCGGTGGATTACGATAGACACAAGCAGGGTTGCGCTGGCATTGGCGCGGACAAGGCTGATGTCTGCAAAGTATCCCTATTATTTGCTCTCTGATTCGCAGGAGGGATTGGAGAAAGAATCAGAGTTGTCTTTTAGCAGTCATTCCCGTGAAAACGGGAATCCAGAAACAAAGAAACTGGATGCCCGATTAAGAACTTCGGGCATGACAATCAAGATAGAAGGCGATATCAGAAAAGGTTTTGTGTACAAACAAGTCCCTCACATAACACTCAAATCCATTGCCAACAACCCTGACATCAAAGAAGGCATGAGCCGTGAAGAAATTAACGCTGCTATTTCCAAACATGCTGATACTGAAATTCTTTATGACCAGCCATACACTGATAATAAACGCATACGCGTGGCAGGTCCTTTCACAGTAGAAAGCCTATCGCCTCACCGCATATTATCCAGCGATGAAGAAAGACCAAAATCAGAAAGATCGCCTGAAAAGACATCTGGTCATGGCCAGTTTGAGACCATGATTCTTGAAAACCTAAAAAAGGCTGGCGTGCAGAACAGTATAAAAAATGAAAGGCTCAAATTCGACCGTCTTGAACCCTTTGCAGGGCTTTATATACAGGACGAAGGAGAATATACAGAGGGTGGAAAGTCCAAGCGTGTTGCAGTGTGCATTGGTCCAGAGCATGGAACTGTCAGCCCTGAACTTGTAAAAGAGGCCGCAAAAGAGACTCTTAAAGGAGTAGGCTTTGACTTGCTCATTGTCTGTGGTTTTGCATTTGACCCTCATGCAAATGAGGTTGCAAAACAATTTGCTCCTGAACCCTCAAAGAAATCTAAAGACCCGGTCGTTGCTGAGAGCATGCGCCAATATGGAAAGCTTACAGTTTTACTTGCAAGAATGAACCCTGACCTTGCAATGGGAGATGAGCTATTAAAGAAAACAGGTGCAGGGAATCTATTTATGATCTTCGGAGAGCCTGATATTAGAATTGAAAAACAACCCCCTCAACCCCCTTTTTATAAGGGGGAATTTATAACTGTTGAGATAAAAGGTCTCGATGTCTATGACCCGACAACAGGGCAGATAAGAAGCCATTCTACTAACGATATAGCATGCTGGTTCATTGATACAGACTACAACGAGGAAAGCTTCTTTGTAAGAAATGCCTATTTCAGCGGCGCTGACGAGCCTTACGAAAAACTCAAAAAAGCCCTCAAATCAGAGATTGATGAATCTGCATGGTCAACAGTCTATTCCACAAAAAGTCGTCCCTTCCCCATGCCAAAAACAGGCAAAATAGCAATAAAAGTCATTAATCATTATGGAGATGAAGTTTTGAAGGTATATGATGTTGGAAATATCTAAGATGGGGCGCCGATATGGTATTTAGGATATCGGACATTTATCGGACATAGGTGGATAAACGGAACGGTTCTCTTTATCTGCGATTGTGGAGGGGAAGTGGTAAAAATATGTTAGCAACAATATGGCTAATTAAGTATAATTGATTCAAACATAAATAGCGAAGGAGGTTAAAGATGACAGTAAAAGATATGATTAAAACTGAGATAGAAAACCTGCCTGAAAATCTTCTTGCAGAGGTTTTTGACTTTATCCAATTTTTAGAAATCAAAAGAGAGAAAAACCTTCTTGCAAAAGCCTCTCAAGAATTGTCAACTGCCTCATTTGAAAAGATATGGAACAACAAAGAGGATACTGTTTATGACAGTCTATAAAAGAGGTGATGTTGTTCTTGTCCCCTTCCCTTTCAGCAACCAGACTGCTGCTAAGAAGCGTCCAGCAGTAATTATAAGTTCCGATGCTTATAATAATATTTCATCCGACATAGTTATAATGGTAATTACCAGTCAAATAAAGAAAACTATCGGAATAGGAGAATGCTTAATTGTAGATTGGCAAAACGCTGGGCTTTTAAAACCATCTGCTGTTAAATCAGCTATTTCCACTATTGAGCAAACGCTTGTTCTAAAGAAATTAGGCAGGCTTTCTCATCAAGATTTAATCTCTGCCAGTACAGCATTGAAAGAATATTTAGCCCTGAATGTAAAATAATTTATGACAATGTAGCCTTTCATCATACTTGTTGGTCAATCCTCGCCGATAAAAAGAAAGACACCAACGCCGACCTGCATGGACGATAACTGGGACGATTCTCTTTAAATGCGATTCTGTCAAGTCTATGGGGCAGACATTAAAAACCATGAGGATCTTTTTGGCTGTATTTTATGCTTGCAATATTTGGGTTAAATAATGTATCCTTACAGTAAGGAGGTAAGGAAATATGCTTGCAAAGAAGACATCCAAAAATCAGCTAACCCTGCCGAAGGAGGTCGTCAAGTCATTCCCTGATGCCGAATACTTTGATGTTTCGGTAAAGGAAAGAAAGATAATTCTTATGCCGGTCAAGATAACCCCTGCTGATGCGGCTCTTGAAGGCATAAGGGACAAACTGGAAAAACTTGGCGTTACCGAAGGTGTTGTTGACGATGCAGTCAAATGGGCAAGAAAGAAAAAGCGGCAGTCAAGGTAGTCCTTGATACCAATATTCTTATATCGTCTCTGCTGTTTAAAGGCAAACTTGCAAGAGTCGTAGAACTTTGGAAAAAAGGCAGGATTATCCCAATTCTCTCCAGAGATACTTTTGACGAGTTTAAGGCCGTTCTTGAATATCCGAAATTTTCTCTGACAGTACAAGAGATGAAGGTGATTATTGAGGAAGAAGTTCTGCCTTTCTTTGAAGTAAGTGAAGTTGCGGATAAAATCAAAGGAGTATGCAGGGATGCCGATGATGATAAATTCATTGCCTGCGCCGTATCTGCATCAGCGAATTTTATTGTCACAGGAGACAAGGATTTGCTGTATATAGGTAGATACAAGTCTGTCAAGATTTTAAGCGCCTCCGAATTTTTAAGGATGTTTAAAAGTGAGTAAGATATGAAAAACCGGAACGGTTGTTCTCTTTAAATGCGATTGTGTCAACCTATGGCTGACCTTAAAAAAATTTGGAAAGATTATAGCCAATCTAAAATCCAAAGGTAAAATAATAGAAGATTTTGACATCCTGATTGCCAGCATAGCTATTGTCAATCATTGTGTACTTATAATAAACAATAGAGAACATTTTGAGAGAATTGGCAATTTACAGATGCAAAACTGGCTGGACAAAGATAATTCTGATAAAAAATGAGAATATGGTTTTCTACTGGCAACTCAGACCGCAGGAAGCAGGAACTCCTTAAAAAACATTTCACAAAAAGCATATCTATCCTTGAGCCTATTAAAGAGAAAAACGAGGCAACTGACAACTTAATTGATAAGAATGTTTACAAACTTTACAGTCTTAAGTTAGAGGAGATTGAGATTGTGGAGGGGGAGATTGACTTAGGAAGAACTCAAAAATATAATCGGAAAATTCATTCATACTTTTGAAGAAAAAAATATTAGAATTGCAAAGCAAAGCTGATTATGAATTACAAAAAGTGGGAGGCTGAAAACTGTACTTATTATGTTAATCCTTGCAATAGAAACTTCGTGTGATGAGACAGCAGCAGCTGTAGTGGAGGCATATTTTAATGGACAAATGCATCTGTATACGATAAGGTCAAATATTATTGCCTCCCAGCATGAGATACATAATAAATATGGTGGTATTGTCCCTGAACTTGCCTGCCGCAGACATATTGAGAATATAAACCCTGTTATAATGGAGGCATTGAATAAGGCAGGAACGACACTGAATGATATAAACCTTTTTGCAGTGACAATGGGACCTGGTCTTGTTGTAGCCCTTCTTGTCGGTCTTTCAATGTGTAAGGCAATTGCCTATGCATGCCAAAAACCACTTGCAGGTGTAAATCATTTAGAAGGTCATATCCTGTCTATATTTCTTGAAAGTCCTGAACTATCTTTCCCATTTATCTCCCTCCTCGTTTCAGGTGGTCATACAGAACTCTATTTAGTTGAGGACTTTGGTAAATATAAAGTGCTCGGAAAGAGCAGGGATGATGCAGCAGGTGAGGCATTTGATAAGGCTGCAAAGATGCTTAACCTTGGGTATCCGGGTGGACCAGCTATCGAAAAGACTGCTGCCCCTGGCAACCCCTTTGCAATAAATTTTCCTCGTGCATATTTAGATAAGGATTCTCTCGATTTCAGTTTTAGCGGTGTTAAAACAGCACTTAAAAACTATCTTAATGGTTTTACACCTCCCTATTCAACTTCAGCGGTCTTTTTGCCAAATGTAACCGCGAGCTTTCAACAGGCAATAGTGGAAGTTCTCGTCAACAAGACTTTTTCTGCAGTAAAAATGTATAATGTAAAATCTATTGTCATGGCAGGGGGTGTAGCATCAAATAGAATTTTGAGAGAGGGGATGCTCATGAGGGGGAGAGAGGAAGGTGTTCAAGTTTTTTATCCAAATCCAATTCTGTGTACAGATAATGCAGCTATGATTGCATGTGCAGGATACCATAGATTCAGGGTAGATGAGGGTAAATGTTTTGATTTCTATTCCCTGGATGCAGAAGCAGATATGAAACTGTAAATAGGTATAAAGTTTATAAAGTAAAGAAATTCAACAAAATTTATTTTGTTTATGATTCCTCATTCAAAGCCTACATTAAATAAAGAAGATGCATTAGCAGTGGAAGATGTAATAAACTCAGGATATATATCACAGGGAATTATTATTGATAGATTTGAAAATGAGATGGCTGGTTATATCGGTGTTAAAGGTGGCGTGGCTGTCAGCTCTGGGACTGCTGCCCTTCATCTATCCCTTATAGCATTAGGCATAAAAGAAGGGGATGATATTGCTATGCCAAGCTTTGTTTGCCCAGCCCTCCTGAACGCAGCGAAATATATACATGCAAACCCATTATTGATTGATATAAATCCACTTTCATACAATATTGATGTAGCAGATTTGAAAAAAAAATTGACGCATAAGACAAAGGCTATTATTGTCCCCCATGCCTTTGGACTCCCGTCAGATATCGAAGATATAATGAATATTGGTATCTCTGTGATTGAAGATTGTGCCCAATCTGTAGGGGCTACATATAAAGGAAGACAGGCAGGGAGTTTTGGTAATTGTGCAATATTTTCTTTTTATTCTACCAAGGTAATGACCACAGGTGAAGGTGGAATGGTTTTATCTAATTCTGACACACTATTGAACAGGGTAAGGGATTTAAGAGAATATGACCATAAAGCCGAGTATGTGATGAGATACAATTATAAGATGACAGATATGCAGGGTGCTCTGGGGCTTTCTCAATTGAAGAGGCTCAACTCATTCATTCTAAAAAGGAGAAATATTGCCAATGTATATAATGAGAGATTTTCTGAGTTAGGGGTAGCAATCCCTTCAGTCCCTCCAGAAAGGGGGCATATATACTTCAGGTATGTTATAAGAAACAGAAGACAGAAGACAGAAGACAGAAGACAGAAGTTGGAGGAAGATCTAAAGTTTTTTGAGGCAAATGGAATAAAATGTATGCGACCAGTCTATAAACCAATACACAAATACCTTAATATAAAAGGTTTCCAAGAGACTGATAAGGCATGGAATGAATTAATATCAATTCCAATCTATCCATCTCTGAGTGATTCTGATGTGAAAGATATATGTGAAGCTGTCAGGAGGTGGCGGGAGACAGGATATTAAATCTAAAACTCTTTAACCATACAAGCAAAGTATAAAATTTCAAACCTTTTGTTAAAATGACAAAACTTCTGAAATTATTTTTCCTTTATCTGATACCAATCTTTATTTTTCTTACCCTCCTTTTCCCCCAAACAAAGTTATTATTCGAAGAGATAGGAGAGAGATGGTTCTATATATTTACCTTTGCCTTTCTTCTCTCATATTTTAGCACCCCTGCTATAAGGACTCTCTCCCTTGATATGGAAATTATTGATAAGCCGGATGAAAGAAAGATACACCAGACTCCTACACCGCGTTTAGGGGGGCTGGCAGTCTATATAGCCTTTGCCTCAGCAGTTATTTTTAATTTTCATTTTTCATTGGAATTAAAAGGTATAGCCATTGCTGCTACATTAGTTATACTTGCTGGATTGATAGATGATGTTATGGGGTTATCTGCAAAGATAAAATTGATTGTTCAGCTGATTGCTGTATCAATAATTATGTATTATGGTGTTATACTTAGTTTTATGCCACCTGTATGGTGGGGAAATCTTCTTGAAATAATCCTTACCTATATCTGGGTAATAGGGATAACAAATGCAATGAATTTCTTTGATGGTATGGATGGACTTGCGGCTGGATTGACTGCAATTGCCGCACTCTTTATAAGTGTCGTTGCGATTCAGACAGGCCAGGATTATGTAATGTTTCTCTCTATAGCATTACTGGGGAGCTCTATGGGGTTTTTACCTTACAATTTCAGGTATAGAAAACCTGCCTCTATTTTTCTGGGAGATAATGGAAGTACCTTTATGGGATTTATGCTTTCAAGCCTTACGGTAATGACAGGATGGGCTACCGATGACCCTGTAAAAGCATATACAATGCCATTTCTGATATTGAGTATCTTGATATTCGATATGACATATATTACAATTTGTAGAATTGTTAAAGGGGATGTAAAAAATCTTAAGGAGTGGATTGGATTTGTTGGAAAAGACCACCTTCACCACCGTTTATCAAATTTAGGTTTAAGTAATAAGCAGACAGTATTGTTCATATATTTACTTTCATCATCAATGGGGGTCAGTGCTATAATCCTGAAGAATGGAAGGACAATTGATGCTATTCTCCTTATCATTCAAACCTTTTTGATTTTCTTTATTATAGTGATTTTAATGTTAAAAGGGGGAGACAATACAAAATTGAGAGATAGACTTCATGGTATTACATCCGACAAAATTGAATCTTAGTATAGGGAGATTCTCATGAGAACTGATTCTGTAGATGAAAATTCACAATTAAGAGATTATGTAAGGGTAGCTGTTTCTTTTCCTGTCACTTTCAGTTTTCTAAAGGAAAATGATTACGAAAGAATAAGAAATGTAATTATCTCTCACAGGACAGGAGACAGAGAAGGTGACATAATGCCTTTATTGGGAATGGAAGAGTTGGAGAGCTTAGATATCGCAATTGCAAAGATATGGATGTCAATGAATAGCAAGTTAGATTATATAATAAAACTTTTAAAAAAGGATAAGAAAGAGGAGAAAGAGAATGAGGGTTTTTGTACAGATATAAGTGGCAAAGGTATTAAAATGATTTATAAAGGGGATCTGTCAATTGGACAATATATTCAATTAAGGGTACATCCACCAACTTTCCCCCCCATTACCATTGTTGCACTGGGAAAAATCTTAAGGAAAGAAAAATCAGATACATACAAAGAAGGTGAGATTGAGGTGGCTGTTGAATTTGATACTATCCATGGGGACGACAGGGAAGAAATAGTGAGTTATGTGTTTAAAAGACAGAGAGAATTATTAAGGGCAAAAAAGGAAATTTGATATTTTGTTGAAATCTTTTTTATTATATAAAAATATCTTTTAAAACAAATAATAAATCAAGCATTTATAGTATCTTATTGATTCATTGAATGTTACAATATTATTAAAATTTATGCACTATAAAAAAACCGCAATAAGAATAATGTATTTAGGGAAGTTTTCCACAACGTATTAACAATTCTTGTTAATAAAAAATCTATAGTTATTTAACCTGAATTGCTTCCCTCTCTTTTCTTTTTCTTTTACTGGCTGAAAGAAATTTTTTTCTGAGGCGGATACATTTTGGTGTTATTTCTACCAATTCATCATCTTCAATATATTCAAGCGCCTGTTCTAAACTCATTTTAAATGGAGGGGTCAGGTGTATTGTCTCATCTGCTCCAGCCGCCCTTACATTTGTTAGTTTCTTTTCTTTACAGGGGTTTACTACCATATCACTTCCCTTTGCATTTTCACCAATTATCATCCCCTCATAGAGAGGTGTTCCGGCTTCTAAAAAGAGTCTTCCCCTCTCTTGCAAATTATTCAATGCATATGTAGTAGAGATGCCATTCTCCATTGCAATCAGTACGCCATTCAGTCTATATGAAATTTCACCACGATAAGGGGCATATACATGAAATGAATGGTGCATTATACCTGTACCTCTTGTCTCTGTCATAAGTTCTGTCCTAAGGCCCATCAATCCCCTCGTTGGTATTATATACTCTAACCGTACTATACCAGTATCTAAGGGAGACATATTTTTAATTTCCCCTTTTCTTTGGCCTAATTTTTCAATTAACTTTCCTGCAAAACCTTCCTCTACATCAATAATAAGCCACTCCATCGGCTCCATAATCACTCCATCTTTTTCCTTTAAAATTACCTCTGGTTTTGATACCTGAAACTCATATCCCTCTCTCCTCATTGTTTCTATGAGTATACCCAGATGAAGTTCCCCCCTGCCACAGAGCTTAAAGGTATCTCCCCCTTCTGTCTCTTCCATCCTCAAACTGACATTCCCCTTTAACTCTTTCAAAAGTCTCTCCCTTAATTGTCTTGAAGTAACATATCTTCCATCTTTTCCAGCGAAAGGACTTGTATTAACCAGAAGATTTATTGAAATTGTTGGTTCATCAATCTTTGTGTAAGGGAGTGCAGCTGGATACGATATATCAGTTATCGTATCTCCAATATCTATATCTTTTAAACCTGCAATTGCAGTAATATCTCCATGAATAGCCTCATCAATCTCCACCTGCTTAAGCCCGCGATATCCAAGGAGTTTTAATATTCGCGCAGATTCAACAGTCCCATCTTTTCTTACAATAGTTATCTGTTCCCCTGTCTTAACCTTTCCATTGGCTATCTTTCCAATTGCAATCCTGCCAAGATAATTATTATAATCAATTGTTGTGACAAGCATTTGGAAAGGCAATTGAGCATCTCCTGATGGTGGTGGTGTATATTTTATTATTGCATCAAAAAGAGGTTGTATGTCTCTTCCCCCCTCTTTTATATCAAACATGGCGATTCCCTGCTTTGCAGAGGTATAGACAACGGGAAAATCTAACTGTTCATCGTTTGCATTGAGCTGAATAAACAGATCAAAAATCTCATTTAAAACATGCTCAGGCCTTGCCTCAGCCCTGTCAATCTTATTAATTACAACCACTGGTTTGAGATTCAGTTCCAATGATTTTTTCAGAACAAACCTTGTCTGTGGCATTGGTCCATCGCAGGCATCAACTAAAAGCAGAACCCCATCTACCATACGAAGTATCCTCTCCACCTCTCCACCAAAATCAGCATGACCGGGTGTATCAACAATATTTATTTTATAATCCCTATAGAATAATGAGGCATTCTTGGAGAATATAGTAATTCCACGCTCCCTCTCAAGATCATTGCAATCCATAACCCTTTCTATAACATTTTCATTTTCCCGGAATACCCCCGATTGTCTGAGCATTGCATCCACCAGGGTTGTCTTGCCATGGTCTACATGGGCAATTATACCAATATTTCTTATTCTGCCTGCATTCATAATTTATTACATCCTTATCAAATTAACTTTCTGTAAATTCTAAATTTAATCAATTCCCCAGGATTTCTGTTTCACATATTTTTATGAGAGCCTTATAAATTAGTATACCTCAAATTAATATAAAGTAAAACAAAGATTTCGTTTATTCTGTTTCATCACATGTTATTTAAAAGAGTACAGGTATTTTGAAACATATCTTTTTTTTTTAGTATAATACTATGAATAGCTTTATTTAAAAAAATGGGATTTTTTGATTTCTTAAAGAAAGATAAATATGATTTGAGTGTTCTATTCTCTGAAGACCTCGTCACATTAGCACAGATGACGGTGCACCTCAACGAGGTCTGCAGAAGAAATACCCATCTCATTGCTATCATTGATGAAAGACCGACCACATTCAGAAGTTCTTTTCTTGAATTGGGAGGGGAAAATGATTCTGTTGTCATTGATATTTTAATGCCCAAATATGGAAATCGTTTTATAGAAACCTCCAGCAAGGTCAGAATTGATTATACCTTTGAAGGGGTAATGTATTACTTTGAGACAAGATACATTGAAACCGTGAGCGGGAGATTCCCATCGATTAAAATAGCCTTTCCGGGTATTATCAAAAAGATTCAAAAAAGGGGTTCATTCAGGGTATCACCTCCTATAGATAATCCAATATTGGTTGAAGTAATGGAAGGATTCACCGAAGAGATTGCAGATATCAGTGAAGGTGGAATATCATTTTATACACATCGGTCCGAGAGAGAAATGGGTGTAGGGACTATTTTTGAGAAGGTAACCTTTAAACTCCCAACCATAGACCATCCGATTACAGCAAAAGCGATTGTAAGATTGTTTATTCAAGGTTCAGGGCTGACCATTAAAAATAAGTGTTGCCTTGAATTTATTAGTATGAAAATGCATGATAGAGATTCCATCGCCCATTATGCAATTGTGCGACAGAGGGAGATTATTCTCAGGACGAGGGGGGAGGGTTAATATAAATTAAAATGGATAGTTATATAGTTAAATTTTTTAATATGTGATTTACCGTAAAGGGTCTGCCGTCATATTTTAAGATTTTTCTGTTTACATCTATTCCTGTCTCTGCCTTCATGAAATGGCTGAATTGCCCCTGAAAGTTACCTTCAACTGCAATTATCTCTCGTGTATCTTTAATTGCCATTTCTAAATCATTTTTGGGAAATGGATAGATACGATTAAAATGTATCATCGCAGCAGGATTTCTTTGCCTGTTTAAATAATCTACAGTCTCTCTCACAACTCCATAACTTGACCCCCATGTCAAAAAAATGGTTTTTGCCTTATCATTACCATAATAAATCGGTGTTCCAAACTCATCCTGCATATCTTTTAGCTTTTCAAATCGCTTTTTTACCATTCTGTTTCTAACCTCTGTCTCTTCTGTGATATGACCATCTTCTGTGTGTTCATGGCAATCTGCTATAACGGTAAAGTCTCCCTGCAGAGGATATGCCCGTGGTGATACACCGTTTTTGGTGAATTTGTATCTCAAATAATGATTCATATTTTTTTCATTTTCTAAAAAATACCTATCAGATTTAACCCTGGTTAAATCAATCTCATTCAATGTCACATAGGTATCTGCAAGATACTGATCAATTAAAATAAAAACTGGAACCTGATATTTGTCTGTTAAATTAAAGGCGTGAATAGTTGTATAGAAGGCCTCTTCTGGATGTCCTGGTGCAAAAACAAATCGAGGAAACTCTCCGTGTCCGATATGCAACACATATTCCAGGTCTTCCTGTCCTGTCCTCGTCGGCAGACCTGTTGCAGGTCCAGGTCTCTGGGCATTTACAATCACAATTGGTGTCTCCATTGCACCAGACAGACTAATACCCTCTGCCATTAAGCTTAGCCCTCCGCCCGATGTTGTTGTCATAGCCCGTGCACCTGCAAACGATGCCCCCAATGCCATATTGAAAGCGGCAATCTCATCTTCTGCCTGTTCTGATACAATATTAAAATATTTTGCCTTTCGGGTGAGGTATTCAAAAATTCCTGTAGAAGGGGTCATTGGATAGGCTGATATAAACTGACACCCACCTGCAACGGCGCCAAAACCTACGGCCTCGCTGCCATTTATTAACATTAATTTATTGCTATTCTGAGATTTTAGTTCTATATACTTCCTGTTGCCAAGATTTTTCAGTACATAAGAATAGCCTGACTCCAAGGCTTTCATATTCTTACTTATAATTTCTTCTCCCTTCTTGGCAAATTGCTTTTTTATAAATGCATGTGAATCATCCGTATCTAAACCTAAGAGTGCTGAAATAGAGCCAGCAGAGATCATATTACTGAAAAGAACGCCACCAACCTCTTTACTCAGCTCGTAGAGGGGAATAGGAAGGTATCTTTTATCCGGAGAGTCTACCTGTATTGAATGAGGGTCATAAATAATAGACCCTCCTTCCGGCACTTCATTTTTATGTATAGTTTCACTGTTTTTATCAAGTGCTATCAGGATATCGCAATGTTCCTGCATAGAGTGTATAGGATTATCACTTATACGAATCTGCATAAAATTATGTCCACCCCGAATCCTGGACATATAATCCTGGACAGCAAATACATGCATACCTTTAGTTTTTAATACCTTGATGAGTAACTCTGAAATAGATTGTAATCCCTGACCTGCCTGTCCTGCGATTTTTATACTAATATCAAATGACATTCAAAGGTCTCCCCAGATATTGAATCCAATAATTCGATTGAAACACAGATGACACTAAGAGCTTATTAATAAAAAGGAAAATACTTATTGAGAAGATAAAGCCAGACGAAATCCAAAGAGGGTATCAGAGCCTGAACCAACATCTGACCAGTAACGGTCAGTTGATCGGATATTCTTCGCTATACTAAACCATGAGCCCCCTCGAACTACATGATACATTCCATGAACAGGACCTGTAGGGTTATCTTTCGGACTACTATCGTAATAATTGCCATCGTATAGATCAGCTACCCATTCCCATACATTGCCTGCCATATCATAAAGTCCAATTGCATTTGGTTTTTTCTGCTTTACTGCATGGGTCTCATTTTCTGAATTCATAGAATACCATGCGTATTCTCCAAGTTCTGACTCATTATTGGTTCCTGCAAATTTATCTTCCCTTCCACCGCTCCTCGCAGCATATTCCCATTCTGCCTCTGTAGGCAATCGGTAGTTCCTGCCGGTCTTTTCATTTAATTTTTTGAGAAACTCCTGTAAATCTTTCCAGTCAACTGAGTCAACAGGATAATCATCCCCGCTCTTATATACAGATGGATTACTCTCCATTATTGCCACCCATTCCCCTTGTGTTACTTCAGTCTCTCCTATATAGAAATCATTCACACAGACCTCATGAACAGGTTTTTCACCATTGTATCCATCTCCAAATGTATCCCCCATCTGAAAACAACCACCTTTGACAAAAACCATACCTTTTAAATCTCTGTTTTTAAGGTCTTCGGCTTTTGCATAAAGGTTTTCTTTTCTATCATTTTCTTCTGCCTCAAGGGTATTTGAGAATAAAAAGGCACAAAGAGGGTATATCATTATTATAATGAAAATTTTACAGAAGTTATTCATATTGATTCATATTTTAATAAGAAGTCTGACACAATTATCAATCGTTATTGTTTTCATCTTTCTGACAAAAGTCAGGACACTCCTCTGCTGATGCTAAAAAAGGACAGAGGGATTCATTTGTTCCGATAGCATATCCTTTATCAATCCTCTTAATACAATAGTAGCAGCTGTATGGAAATTTAAGATGAGAAAACCCTGTTTCTTCTCCATTATCAAAAACTAAAAAGATACACATAAAAAAAGTTAAA
>JACQQJ010000170.1 GCA_016207035.1 Nitrospinota bacterium
ATTGAAGGGAGGGCATATGGCAAAGGAGAAATTTGAGAGGACGAAGCCACATATAAATGTAGGGACGATAGGTCATGTAGATCACGGGAAGACGACCTTAACAGCTGCGATAACAGAGGTATTATCGAAGAAGGGGTTAGCGGAGTATGTTCCCTATGATCAGATAGACAAGGCGCCGGAGGAGAGGGAGAGGGGGATAACGATAAGCATAGCTCACATAGAATATCAGACGGAGAAGAGGCACTATGCCCATGTAGACTGTCCTGGGCATGCGGATTATATAAAGAACATGATAACGGGTGCTGCGCAGATGGATGGTGCGATACTTGTGGTAAGTGCGGCTGATGGTCCTATGCCGCAGACGAGGGAGCACATATTGTTAGCGAGGCAGGTTGGGGTTCCCTACATCGTGGTATTTTTGAATAAGGTGGATATGGTGACTGATCCTGAGCTTTTGGAGTTAGTGGAGTTAGAGGTGAGGGAGTTATTGACGAAGTATGAATTTCCCGGGGATGAGATACCGATCATTGAGGGGAGTGCATTACAGGCGTTACAGAATCCCGAGGATGTGGAAAAGAGCAAGTGTATCTGGGAGTTAATGGATGCGATAGACAAGTATATACCGACACCGAGGAGGGATGTAGACAAACCGTTCATGATGGCGATAGAGGATGTATTCAGCATAAGCGGGAGGGGTACGGTTGTTACGGGGAGGATAGAGAGGGGCATAGTGAAGGTAGGGGATGAGGTTGAGGTTGTGGGGATAAGGCCCACGCAGAAGACGGTTGTTACCGGGGTAGAGATGTTCAGGAAGCTTCTGGATCAGGGGCAGGCTGGTGACAATGTAGGGGTATTACTGAGAGGTACGAAGAGGGAGGATGTGGAGAGGGGTCAGGTATTAGCCAGGACTGGGAGCATAACGCCGCATACGAAGTTCAAGGCTGAGGCATACATTTTGACGAAGGAGGAGGGTGGCAGGCACACGCCATTTTTCAGGGGGTATAGGCCACAGTTTTACTTCAGGACGACGGATGTGACGGGTGTAGTGAATTTACCTGAGGGTGTGGAGATGGTGATGCCTGGAGATAATATCAGTATGAATGTGGAGCTGATAACGCCCATAGCAATGGAGAAGGAGTTGAGGTTTGCAATACGGGAGGGTGGAAAGACTGTAGGTGCAGGGGTAATCAGCGAGGTGATAGAGTAAATAAATGACTAACCAGAGGATAAGAATTAGACTTAAGGCTTACGACTACAGAATCCTGGATAAATCTGTAGTTGAGATTGTAGAAACAGCAAAGAGGACAGGTGCACGGGTTATAGGACCGATACCACTTCCAACGACAAAAAATAGGTGGACAGTTTTACGCTCTCCCCATGTAGATAAGAAATCCAGAGAGCAGTTTGAAATAAGAACTCATAAGCGAATAATTGATATTCTGGAGCCAACACCGCAAACTGTCGATGCCCTTATGAAGTTAGATTTATCTGCAGGTGTAGATATTGAAGTCAAGTTATAAAGTTTATAAAGTTAGTAAAGTATAAAGATATTGTTTTTTTTTAAATGTATGAACTTTCTAATATAAAAATTTTATTATATGATAAACGGACTTTTAGGCAGGAAAATAGGAATGACCCAGATTTTTAATGAAGATGGAACTGTTATTCCTGTAACGGTAATAGAAGCAGGCCCATGTATCGTAGTACAGAAAAAAACACTCGATAATGATGGATATAATGCAGTTCAATTAGGTTTTATACCAACAAAGAAAAAGTCTATACATAAACCATTGAAAGGGCACTTTGATAAGGCTAAAACAAAACCTATGAGGTTCTTGAGAGAATTCAGACTGGACTATCCTGAAACCCCTGAATCAAGTTCAGGATCAGGACAAGTTTTTAAAGGGATAGAAGTAGGGCAGACGGTTAATGTGGAAATATTTCAACAGGGCGAAAGCGTAGATATATCAGGTACTTCAAAGGGAAGAGGTTTTGCAGGCGTAATGAAAAGGCATGGCATGGCAGGTTTTCCGGCGTCACGAGGAACTCATGAATACTTCCGGCATCCTGGTTCTATCAGTGGAGGGAGGACAATCAGATCCAGAATACTCCTCGGTAAAAGAATGCCGGGGCATATGGGATGTGAAAAGGCAACTTTACTTAATTTAAAAGTTGTAAAAATTATAAAGGAGAATAACCTTCTTTTGGTGAAGGGGGCTACACCCGGTTCTCATGGAGGGATTTTAGTAATAAAGAAAAAGACAGGGAGGGGGAAAGGGAAAGATGCCGGAGCTTGATATTTGTGACATAAATAAAAATATCGTGGGTAAGATATCCTTGAGTGATGATATTTTTAATTCAGAGATAAAGGACTATCTTTTACATAAGGTTGTCATATCCCATCTGGCCAATTTGAGAAGGGGTACCCATTCAACAAAGAATAAAAAAGTGGTAAGAGGAGGAGGGAAGAAACCCTGGAGGCAGAAAGGGACAGGAATGGCAAGGGCAGGTTCAATACGATCCCCTCTGTGGAAAGGGGGAGGAATTGTTTTTGGTCCATCCCCACGGGATTATAGTCATACTGTTCCTAAAAAGGTTAGAAGATCAGCCCTCATATCAGCACTCTCATTAAAATTTAAAAATGGTGATATATTTGTATTAGATACAATAAACATAGATACTCCAAAGACAAAAAATATGGTTTCTTTTATGAAGAATTTTAATATAAATCGGAGTGTCCTTTTTCTCATTGATGACAATAATATAAATCTCAAACTATCTGCAAGGAATATTCCTGGGGTAAGGGTTCAGAGGATTGACAGCATAAATGTATATGATCTTCTTTACTACGACAAGATTATTTGTACAAGGAATGCCATATCCAAGATAGAAGAAAATATTAAAATATGAAAGACCTATTCGCAATAATAAAAAAACCTATTATTACTGAGAGGAGCACATATTTAAAGGACAGGGATAATAAAATAGTCTTTGAGGTTAATAAAAATGCAAACAAAAGGGATATTAAAAAGGCTATTGAGAGGATTTTTAAGGTCAGTGTCATAAGTGTAAATACGATAAATATGAAAGGTAAGGTAAAGAGATTTGGAAAGGTATTTGGAAAAAGACCTGATTGGAAAAAGGCGATCGTGACACTGAAAGATGGAGACAAAATAGAACTCTTAGAAGGAATATAAAAGCAGTTCAAACTGTTCAAACAGTTCGAACTAATTGAACGGTATTTATTTATGGGTATTAAAACATACAATCCAACATCACCGGGAATAAGGTCTAAAACAACCCTTACTTTTGATGAAATTACTGCTGAAAGACCAGAAAAAAGTCTCCTTCTATCAAAAGGGAGAAGTGGCGGTAGGAATAACTATGGAAGGATGACATCTCGCCATATGGGAGGCGGACATAAAAGGTTTTTAAGGATTATAGACTTTAAAAGGGATAAGGATAATGTACCGGCAAGAGTTGTTTCGATTGAATATGACCCATACAGGTCAAGCAGGATTGCACTTTTGAATTATAAAGATGGTGAAAAGAGATACATACTTGCCCCGATAGATTTAAAGGTTGGTGATGCAATTATGTCAGGTGCAGCCGCTGAGATAAGATCAGGTAATTCGATTCCTTTAAAAAATATTCCTGTTGGAACTTTGATTCATAATATAGAACTTCGTAAGGGTAAGGGGGGACAACTTGTGAGGAGTGCTGGTCTTACTGCACAGCTATTGGCAAAAGAAGGTGGAATGGTACATGTAAGACTCCCTTCCGGTGAGGTTCGATTAATTTCAGTTGAATGTAAGGCTACCATTGGTCAGGTAGGGAATCCTGAACATGAGTCTATATCCATAGGGAAGGCAGGAAGGTCAAGATGGCTTGGAAAAAGGCCAAGGGTAAGAGGAGTGGCAATGAATCCTGTAGATCATCCAATGGGTGGTGGAGAAGGGAAAACCTCTGGTGGAAGACACCCGTGCTCTCCGTGGGGTATGCCTGCAAAAGGTTATAAGACGAGGAAAAAGAGAAAATTATCAAGTAAATATATATTAAAAAGAAGAAAATAATGCAATGGGCAACGAGCAATGAACAACGAGTTAAAGAATTTATGCTTTGCTGAGCACTCATTGCCTATTTTTTAGGAGTTTATATGGCACGATCGATTAAAAAGGGTCCGTATGTGGAATCTTCATTGTTAAACAAGATATTAAGAATGAATAATACAAGTGAAAAGAAGATGATTAAAACCTGGTCAAGGAGGTCAACAATTACACCTGATTTTGTAGGACATACCATGGCAGTTCACAATGGGAAAAAATTTATTCCTGTTTATATTACTGAGAATATGGTCGGACATAAACTTGGGGAATTTGCCCATACGAGGATATTTAAGGCCCACAGCGGGCATACGAAGAAGGTATTAACAAAGACATAAGGTGTCCAGTGTCAGTTTTTAGTGTCAGTAAAGATAATTCATTGACACGGACGTTAATTACTGACACTAATCACTGACACTAAATTATGGAAACAAAGGCTATAGTAAAATATGTAAGGACATCGCCGAGAAAGACACGGCTTGTAGCAGATGCAATAAGAGGAAAAAGGGTTGGTGAGGCTCTCAATCTCCTTACTTTTATAAATAAAAAGCCAGCAAGGATTATAAAAAAGCTTCTTAAATCAGCGATGGCTAATGCCGAGGATAAGAAGTTCGAGGATATAGATTCCTTGCTTGTTAGTCGGATAATGGTTGATAAGGGACCTATCTGGAAGAGGCAACTTGCGAGGGCAAGGGGGAAGGTGAACCCGATTAAAAAAAGGACTAGCCATATTACAATAGTGTTAAGGAGTTGAGGAGTTACAGAGTATAGGGTTTTAAAAACTTCTCTATTAACTCCTAAACTTCTTAACACTAGAACTCCTCAACTCATTTATGGAGGTAATTTCTTGGGACAGAAGACACATCCAATAGGTTTTAGATTAGGTATAAATAAGAACTGGCAGTCGAATTGGTTTGCAAAGAGAGATTATACAACTCTATTACATGAGGACCTCATGATCAGGAGGTTTATAAAAAAGGAATTATATCATGCTGGAATATCTAAAGTGGATATTGAAAGGGCGTCTAAAAGGATAAGAATTAATATTCATGCAGCGCGTCCAGGGATTATTATAGGTAAGAAGGGGTCTGAAGTTGATAGACTCAAGGAAACTCTACAAAAGAAAATACCAGATAAAGAGCTTTTTTTGAACATAAAAGAAGTGGTAAAACCTGAAATGGATGCACAGCTTGTAGCAGAAAATATTGCTCTTCAATTAGAGAGAAGGATATCATATAGAAGGGCTATGAAAAAGGCTGTAGCAACAGCCCTTAAATTTGGGGCAAAGGGGATAAGGATAGCATGCTCTGGAAGGCTTGGAGGTGCTGAAATAGCAAGGAGGGAATGGTACAGGGAGGGAAGGGTCCCCTTTCATACTATAAGGGCTGATATAGATTATGGTTTTGCAGAGGCATTTACAACATATGGATTAATAGGTGTTAAGGTATGGATCTTTAATGGAGAGATACTACCGGAGAAGAAATTGCGCACAAAGTTTGAAATACAGCCTGAGCAAGAACAACAGGCAGCGTAGAGGTATTTATTTATGCTAATGCCCAAAAAAGTAAAGTATCGGAAACGACAGAAAGGGAGAACAGCTGGAACTGCGTTAAGGGGATCAAGTTTGAATTTTGGGAGTTATGGATTACAGTCAATAGATCCGGGATGGATAACAGACAGGCAAATTGAGGCAGCAAGAATCGCCATGACAAGGCATATCAAGAGAGGCGGGAGGATATGGATAAGGATATTTCCTGATAAACCTGTTACAAAAAAACCGGCTGAGACGAGGATGGGAAAAGGTAAAGGTGCTCCGGAACAGTGGGTAGCTGTTATAAAAAAGGGAAGGATTCTTTTTGAAATGGATGGAATATCTGAGGATATTGCAAGAGAGGCCTTAACTCTTGCCTCACATAAACTCCCATTGAGAACCAAAATTTTAACAAAGGAACTTGGTTAGCCATGAAGACACATAAAAAGGCAAATAGGGCACCAGACACCAGAGCACCAGTAAAAAAACTGGCGACTGGTGACCATTTCTTTGTGTCCTCTGCGCCTCAGTGTCTCAGTGGTTTAATCGGGTTTTTGTTCTAAACTTTGTGTAATTAAGACTGTGTGGCATATAGAGGGTTGATATGAAGGCTATCGAGTTTCGGGATTTAACAAATGAAGAACTTTTAAAAAAGTTAGAGGAGATGAAGTCTGAACTCTTGAAATTAAGGTTTCAGGAAGCGAGAAAGGTGCTTGAAAATCCGATGAGGTTCCGTATTTTAAAAAAAGATATTGCAAGAATTAATACAATATTAAATGAAAAGGGTAAATAGTTAAGGAGTTAAGGAGTTGAGGAGCTTTATCA
>JACQQJ010000174.1 GCA_016207035.1 Nitrospinota bacterium
GTTGTTATGTACTCTTGATTACAGACTTTGAAGACCCTTCGGGGGATTGAGACTTCTCGTGTTGGAATGGTTTGAATCCTCGATAAATGCATTACAGACTTTGAAGACCCTTCGGGGGATTGAGACTCATGAGATAAGATTTTAACTAAAAGTCTTATCTCAATTACAGACTTTGAAGACCCTTCGGGGGATTGAGACCTGCTGTGCTAACACGGCAGCCTTCCTCGCTTCCGTGATTACAGACTTTGAAGACCCTTCGGGGGATTGAGACGGATATCCTTTACATGCTTGAATACGTCGCATACAGTATTACAGACTTTGAAGACCCTTCGGGGGATTGAGACATGTCAAGACCGATGCCTTTGTGGACAGTTGCCGGAATTACAGACTTTGAAGACCCTTCGGGGGATTGAGACGACCGGGGATGTCCTTATTCCATCCCCCCTCGAGCTATTACAGACTTTGAAGACCCTTCGGGGGATTTTTCTCCAGAATCGGAGAATGGGGGAATCGGAGAATGGGAGAAAAGATACAAAGTTACAAAAATCTAAGAGTTTATCAGTCTGCAATGAATGAGGGGTTACCTGTCTGCCGTAGCAAAGGCAGGGAGGAGATTTTCAAAATGCTGTCCAAAACTTTTGCAGCAGGAAAGGGAGAGGCATTAAAAAGATTCCTTGTGGAAGAAGATGTTGGCAGAGACGAGCGTTTCTGGCATCTGTCCCAGGTATTCTCAGCACTTTATCCGTAGTGCTCAGACGAAAAGCGCTGGGTGGACGGCATGCTTGCAAGGAAAAAAGGATTGGGATTTTAAGGGATTTTATGCTAATTTATAGTTGATTATACTTTGTGTTTTTTTAGAGAGGTGTTTTGAAGATGGTTCGAGGGAATATGAAAATCTTTGGTTTTATTCTGGGAAATATTGTATGGAAGCGAAGCGATTTATAACAACGGATGAGTTTGATATCACTCCAATACGGAAACGAGTGAATTATTGGAATATCCAAAAACAGGATTATGATTTTAAAAAAGCGACTGAAAAATCAAGGTTGCATTTGTTGACAACATTCGATGAAGGAGTGCATGGAGATTATAAAGCAGCAAAAGAAAATTGCGACCATCTTAGAGATATTTTCCTTAAAAATGTTGCGCCAAATTTGAAGGAATGATTCTTACGTCGCCTGTTAGGCGATATTTTTGAGGAATGAACAATGAAAAAGCGTAGAGAAAAACAAGAGGAGAAAATATACATTCTTAAAGTAACCCTAAGTGATATGTTTGAAAGGGTTAGAGGAACGCCTAACAGAATTTTAGCAACCCCGGAAAGACTTACTCTGTATAGACTTGCGGAAGAAATAATAAATGCATTTGACTTTAATTTTGATCATTGTTTTGGTTTTTTCGATAACCTAAAGATATGGGCGAAATCAAATGAATGTTATGAATTGTTTAAGGACATAGAAAAAGAGCAAGGGTTAGAGCCAACTCATTGTAAAAGTGTGAAAAAGACAAGAATTGATATGGTGTTCAATAAAATCGGGAAAAAGATGTTGTTTCTTTTTGATTATGGCGATGAATGGCGCTTCATTGTTGAATTAAAAGGAATAGAACCGCCTAAACAAGATACAAAATATCCACTCATCGTAGAATCTGGAGGGGACGCACCGCTACAGTACGGTGAGATAGACGAAGATTAATTTCATAATCAAACAACCCCTTTAAATGTCCTTCTGTGAATCTCGCATGGGCCGTGTCTTCTTAGTATCTCAAGGTGTTCTGCTGTGCCGTAGCCTTTATTGGAATGAAAATTATAGTTAGGGTATTCTTTGTGATATTCGTGCATGAGCCTGTCCCTTGAAACCTTTGCAATGATAGATGCTGCTGCAATGGAGATGCTTTTTGAATCACCTTTTATAATCGCCTTCTGAGGAATATTCATATCAGGAAGTGAAACAGCATCACTTAGAATAAAATCAGGCTTTATGTTCAATGGAGCTATGGCGATCTTCATTGATAGAATTGATGCCTGCAGGATGTTTATCTTATCTGTTGTCTTCTCATTAACAATGCCAATGCCGATGCCGATGCTCACAGCCTCTTTTGATATTACATCATAAAGTTATTCTCTCTTTTTTTTCTGAAAGTTTTTATGAGGCATCAATTGTATAAAGGGGATTTTAAAAACGGAACTTGCCTGCCTCAATAATCTCCCTCAAACTATCTTTTTGCTTGATTTGGGAACAGAGGAGTGTGATAAACTGTTTTATATATCAAAGGTCTTTACATATCGGTCTCCATGGTATCGTTCTATAGCCTTTTCAAATTGATATCTCGGAAAAAGTTTCAAGAGTTCGGAAAATATGGTTTCCAGTTTGTGCATGGCTTGTTCCTCCTTGTTGGTATTGGATTTTCTTAATCTCTATTATCAAACAAAGATGGCTTACAAGCCATGCTCTTTTAATTTTTATCGGATACTACTGATATCTCAAGAAAAAAAATTTTAGGTTCAGGTTATAAACCTGAACCAGTATGGAGTGCCTATGTATGCAAGTCTGGCGATTGATTAAAGATGGATTTCATGAGGGTTATCATAATATGGCGGTAGATGAGGCTATTGCCACTGCAGTAGAAAACAGCGTTTCGCCACCCACATTAAGGCTTTATAGCTGGAAAACAGAAACACTCTCCATAGGATACTCACAGAGGATAGATAAAGAAATAGATACTTCTTATTGCCAGAGAGTGGGAATAGATATTGTCTTAAGGCCAACAGGTGGGAGGGCTGTGCTTCATGATCAAGAGGTTACCTATAGTATCGCCTCCCCAAAAAATAATACACTCTTTCCTGATAGCATCTTAGAGACATACAGGGTGATAAGTAATGCATTGGTAAGGGGTTTATCCCTCCTTAAAATCAATGCTACATTAAATCCTAAATCTCAAATCTCACGACCCACTATCATGGGTGCCCCGAAATCTCCAATCTCAAGACCTTCCTGTTTTGCAACCACATCTCAATATGAAATCATAGTTCATGGTAAAAAGCTGATTGGCAGTGCCCAGAGGAGATTTAAAATGTCCTTTCTCCAGCAAGGGTCTATCCCCTTAGAGAATTATCATGATAAGCTTGCATTATGCCTTGGGATTAAGGAAAAGGAAAAGAGGGAAAGGTTTGTAGAAATACTCAAAAGGAGATCTACTGCCCTTCATGAATTGAATGGGAAAATATTTTCTTACGATGAAGTGGTAAATGCTATTATTAAAGGATTTGAAGATATTTGTAAAATTAAATTTGACATTGCACCTCTTACAGCATACGAATTAGAGTTATCAGATAAACTCTATGAAAGGAAAAAAGTCTTTTAGATTTAACACTGCATTTCTTGTCTTTTCCATCACTCTTTTATTTTCAGCATTCAACACCCGGCACTCTGTATTTGCGAAAGACACCCTTGAAAAAATAAAATTACATGGTGAAATTGTCTGGGGCTCTGATGCTGAAGGTGGCGCCCCCTATGTATTCCCTGCCCCGGAGAATCCAGCGAGGCTTATAGGTTTTGAAGTAGACCTGATGGAGGCAATTGCAAGAGAGCTTGATGTAAAACAGAGGCAATTTCAGAATGCCTGGGATAACCTTGTCCCAGCCATAGAACGGGGTGATATAGATATAGCCATGAATGGAATTGAGATCACCCCTGAGAGGAGAGAGAGGGTAATCTTCTCCAGTCCATATTATATTTTTTCTGAACAACTGGTGGTGAGAGCTGACGAAAAGGGGATTCAGGGCCTATCAAATTTAAAAGGTAAAAATGTTGGAACCCTCTCTGGCTCTGTGGCTCAGAGGATACTTGAGGATGCTGGCGGTGTTAATATAAAAATGTATTCTGGTCAGGTGGAGCCTTACAAAGACCTCTCTATAGGAAGAATAGATGCTGTCCTCCTCGACCTTCCTATCGCAGTATATTATGCAAAGCCAAATCCAGTATTTAAATTTGCAGGTGAGCCAATTGGGGAGGGGTATTATAGTATCGCAATAAGAAAAGGGGATATGAGGCTTGCAGAGGAGATAAATAAGATTCTCAATAAACTTTTAAGGAATGGAGAAATAAAAGGTATCTATGAAAAATGGGGTTTGTGGAACAGTTCTCAGGAAAAACTTCTTAATCCCTCCCTCCCCACTTTAATAATGAATGGTGAGAGGGGACTTTCCAAAGAAGGTAGTCTGCAATCATTCCTTCCCTTTCTCTTAAAGGGGGCATCAATAACCATAGTTATATCCCTCCTCTCTATGATACTATCAGTTACTCTCGGATTGTTCCTGACAATCTTCAGGCTTTATGGAAATAAAATAGTATCGGTTGCCTCTTCTGCATATATTGAAATCTACAGGGGGACTCCGCTTCTGATTCAGCTTTACATTTTATATTACGGTCTACCAAATGTTGGTTTAGTATTAAGTGCCTTTACTTCATCAGTAATAGGACTCGGGATGAACTATGCTGCTTATGAGGCAGAGATTTACAGGGCTGGTATAGAGGCAATCCCAAAGGGGCAGATGGAGGCAGCACTTTCCCTCGGTATGAGACAATCACTGGCACTGCGGAGGATTATACTCCCTCAGGCAGTAAAGATTGCCATCCCACCAGTTACCAATGACTTCATTGCACTATTCAAAGACTCCTCACTGGTCTCAGTTATTGCAATGGTAGAACTGACAAAGAGTTACAGCATCCTGGCAGTTTCCAGTATGAGATTTTTTGAGCTTGGTTTAATCACGGCATTTTTATACTTTGGAATGAGCTACCCTCTCTCATTACTTGCAAGGAGGTTGGAGAGAAAATTTAAACATTAAATGTGAGGCTAAAGCCTCGCACTACGGTATGAATGATTAAAATAGCTGAACTCCATAAATTATATGGGGATTTTCATCTCTTTAAGGGATTGAGTATAAATATTCACAGAGGCGAGGTTCTGGTTCTGATAGGACCCTCTGGCAGCGGGAAGAGCACATTTTTAAGATGCATCAATGGGCTTGAGATATTTCAAAAGGGGAGCATTCTTGTGGATGGTGTGGAAATTCATGGGCTTGCAAAGGAGAGGCTATCTTCTGTTGAAAGGAATGCCATAAGAAAGGTGAGGCTTAAAGTCGGGATGGTATTTCAACATTTTAACCTATTTCCCCATATGACCGTTTTTCAGAATATAATAGAAGCACCTGTCCATGTCTTAGGTTTCGATAGAAAAGAGGCAGAGGAGAGGGCTAAGGTTCTTCTCAAGAAAGTTAAACTGGATGGTATGGCAGGTATGTATCCAGAAAATCTATCAGGTGGGGAAAAGCAGAGGGTTGCTATCGCAAGGGCGCTGGCAATGAAACCAGAGGCGATGCTCTTTGATGAGCCCACCTCATCCCTTGACCCTGAGACAGTAGGGGAGGTATTGACAGTCATGAAAGAACTGGCAGGGGAGGGCATGACAATGGTTGTGGCTACCCATGAGATGAAATTTGCAGAGGAAGTGGCAGACAGGGTGGCAGTCTTTGACAGGGGGGAGATTATTGAAATAGGTCCACCAGAGGAAATTTTTAAGAACCCATCAAAGGAGAGGACAAGGGCATTTTTAAGCAGGATACTTAACCGCTAAAATGTGTCAACTTATTTATTTCGTTGACTATAATTTGCTGGTTATGAGAATAATCTTACTCATATCCACAACCCAACAAATATCCAAGAATGTCTACTTCATGCCTAACAATTTCTATAATCAATTTCTCAAGGAGAAAACATAGGCCATTAGATTTTTTGAGGATTTGTTATCTGCAATCCTTCAAACTTTACAGCCTTTAGCAAATTTATATCTGAAGCCACAAAGGTAATATCTTCTTTAACAATATTTCTTAACCAAAGGGCGGATGAAAGATGAACACTGTCAGCACCTTTAAGTGAATGTTTTTCTAATATCTTCTTAATAATAGAAAAAAGTTCATCTTTAAACTCCACAACAAGAAAGTAATTCCAGTCAATCTCAAATTCATTTATTGCCTGATGTAACTCTTTCTTTGTAATATCTTTATTTTTGTATTTTCGTGTAAAAACAGAAAGCATTTCCGGATATGTTAATTTGGATGTAGCAATAGTAATTGTATTGTTCATGATGGAGTTAACTCTTCCACTGCCATCTTCCTCCAGATATCTTTTGACCAAGGCACTGCTATCGAAATATATCACCTTCTATCCTCTATAATCATTTCTGATGCTGGTTTGCCCTTTACCTTTATTGGCTTAAATGAACCTAATCTCCCCTTTTTTAAGGGAAGTCTTATCTTTCCCTGTTTTGCCAAAGAAGCAAGCCTTTCTTCAAGACTTGCCTCTTTTTCAATATGTTCAAGGCTATGAAGTATTGCGACAGGTGTGCCTCTATCAGTTACAATGATATTGTCCCCCTCTTTTGTAAGTCTAAGGTAATAGGTAAGCCTGTTTTTCAATTCCTTTATTCCTACCATTTGCATATGCTAACCTCCATGTAGCTATTGTAGCTACTTTATATTAAGATAGTCAAGAATAAAGCTTATAATTGCCTTTTAATTGAGCTAATTATTTTAAATAATCCTTCTGGGTTCTCTGCGATTATCCTTACCATTGGTTCTTTTCCAATATCACCGAGGTCGTAGATTATATCAGGGACAAAACCTGATTCTCTGATAACCTTTTCCACCCCCCATTGGAGAGAAGAACCCTCTTTTTGTTTAGATTCCTCTGGTTCATCCTTTCTATTGAAAGAGGCAATTTTAAGGTTTAATTTCTGGCAGGCATTCATTATTTCAGGAGAATATCTTATATTCATCGCTGCCCTCTTAGTGGAATCAAATTTTATAGCAGATAGGACAATACCTGCCACATGCCTTGATGCACCAAAATCAGGTCTTGATATAGTAGCTATGCTGTCTCCATATTTAATAATCCTGCCATGGATTGCCATTACATCCTCAAAACCTTTTGCATAAGGAAGTGCAAAGGCTATGTTTGACTGAACTTCCGGGATCAGGATTCCAATCTTTTCACCCTTCAGTTTTTCTATTGCAGTTTCCATTTCTTTCAGCATACGGTATTTTTCAGCATCTCTGAGGGGAATAGCCATAGGGTTTGTTGGTCCTCTCCCTTTTCCTATCTCAAGGGAATTTCTTATTGCCGATGTTATAAAATCCTTTGCCCTCTTTACTGCATCATACAATGTGTATCCTTTCGCAAGCTCTGAGGCAATAGCTGCTGAATATACGCAACCTGTTCCATGGGTATTCTTTGTCTCTATCCGTTCAGATTCAAACCTAAAAAACTCCCCACCCGCATATAGTATATCTACTGCAGCCTCCCCTGTCCCCCCCCTTTGTAAGGGGGAATAGAGATGTCCACCTTTTACTAGCACATCTACACCAACCTTTTCCTTTATTCTCTCTCCCGCACCCTTCATATCTTCAATATCTTTTATCTTCTTACCAGATAGAAATTCTGCCTCTGGAATATTTGGTGTAATAAGGGTTGATAGAGGGAGTAGTTTATTGATGAGGGTATCTCGTGCATCAGGTTTTAAAAGGGTATCTCCGCTCTTTGCATACATGACAGGATCAATAACGAGATTTGGTATCTTATATTCTTTGACCTTTGAAGCAACTGCCAAAATGATGGCAGAGCTGCTCAACATCCCGGTCTTGGCAGCATCTACACCGATGTCACTTACAATAGAGTCTATCTGGAGGGCTACAAATTCAGGAGGCAAGTCATGGATGCCCTGAACACCGACTGTATTCTGGGCTGTAACTGATGTAATAGCAGACATACCGTAGACCCCGAGGGCTGCAAAGGTCTTTAAATCTGCCTGTATCCCCGCCCCTCCACCAGAATCTGAACCTGCAATAGTAAGAACCCGTTTCATAGGAAATTTTTCAGATATGGGCAATCAATTTATGCCTTTGAAAGTTCGTATTTAACAGGTAAGAGTCTGTCAAGAGTCAGGTGTCGAGAAGCATCAAGAATTTCTATCCCTATAATTCTGTCTTTCTCACCGATATCAAGAACAATATCTTCCGAAATTCTCCGGTTTATAACATCCTGCTTTCTGTCATCAAACCTGATGTAAAGAAGATCTGTCTTGTCGTTATAAATGATGTTCATTTTACACATGAACTTTGTTATTTACAGTTAAGTGTCGAGTTGTTTTGAGCTTTTTCTGTAGTTTTTCTGATTTCTGCTTAATAAACTTAATTTGTTCCTTTACCGAAAGAGTCTTTGTCTCCTCATAATGTTTATCTCTAATTTTGCGAACCATTTCAATGGCTTTCACTACCATATCTCGTCACCTCCCTTGGTGAATAAATCAATAGTGGTTTATAGCCCATCTCGATATTAACAGCATTAAATCGCTGAATCTTTTCAAAATGGACGATATGCTTAAAATTCCAACTAACCAATAAATCTGCACTTGCAACTGCAGCTATTGCAATATGACGGGCATCATCCAAGATGCTTATAGATACAGGAATAAGCATCCGCCTTAGATGCTTTAAAGCTATGCCATGGTTTTCCTTTCTTATATAAGTTGATATTGTTCTTTGTACAGACTCCAATTGTCTTAGAAGATAATCGAAAACGATAGTCTCTCGGTTGTTTTCGTTCATATCAATTGTTAAGCGAGGTTCTGAATATGCCAGCAAGGTTATCAAAGGTGGAGATATCTTTCTTGACAGCTTCCATTGCTCAATGCTATCAATCATTATTCCATTCAGCGATTTCTTTTTGTTCTTGGATATTTTCTTGGTCGTTCATGTTTTCTCCTGTTATTTAATATATCAAAGGAACGGCATCGCACATAACTTGCTCATAGGCAAACAGGTTCGCTTATACTTCCAAATTGGCAGTATATACGAAGTATTTTGTCTGTACCAACTATGGTAATAAGAATCTTATTTCTGCTTCTATTTTCTCCCTACAGCCTTTATAAAGGGTTTCAATTCTTCCATCAATTTTGCAAATTTTGCGGGTTTCAATGACTGGGGTCCGTCTGAATATGCCTCTTCTGGGCAGGAGTGAACCTCTATCATCAGGCCATCTGTACCTGCCGCAACGGCTGCCTTTGCCATCGGTGCTACATACTCCCAGTGTCCTGTAGCATGGCTTGGGTCTACAATTATGGGAAGGTGGGTCTCTTTTCTTAAGACAGGTATACAGCTCAAATCAAGGGTGTTCCTTGTAGCTGTCTCAAATGTCCTTATCCCCCTTTCGCAGAGTATCACCTCTTTATTCCCCTCTGACATGATATATTCAGCGGACATAAGGAACTCTTTGATGGTGGTCATCATACCCCTTTTTAAGAGTATCGGCTTTTTAAACTGTCCCAGGTGTTTGAGGAGGGCAAAATTCTGTACATTCCTTGCACCAACCTGCAGTATATCAGCATATTTTGCCACTAAATCCACATCTATAGGATTCATTACCTCAGTAATAATTGGCAGACCTGTTACATCTCTTGCCTCTGAAAGAAGTTTTAACCCATCCTCTTCCAGTCCCTGAAAGTCGTAGGGTGATGTCCGTGGTTTGAAAGCACCCCCTCTTAATATATCAGCCCCAGCCTCCTTTACTGCCCTTGCTGTCTCTATTAATTGCTCTCTGCTCTCAACAGAACAGGGGCCTGCCATAACGATAATCTTCTCGCTGCCAATCTTTATGCCATTTACCGTAATAACAGTATTCTCCTTTTTAATCTCCCTGCTTGCCAGTTTATATGGCTTCAGGATTGGAACTACATCCTCTACCCCGTGCATTGACTCTAAGGTCTGGAGCCTTGCCTTACCCCTCTCATCTCCCACTGCTGCTATGATTGTCCTTTCTACCCCGAACATTATGTGAGGTGTGTAGCCAAGTTTTTCTATCTTCTCAGCCACATCATCAATCTCCTGTTTTGTGGCACCATGTTTCATTACAATTATCATCTTTAAATCTCCTTTTAAAAATGGTATTCCCGTTGCATTTTAATAAGATATTACAACAGAATTCATTTTTATGTCAATGGTGGATGAACTTTGAACTTTATAATACATATTTTATGTGCTATATTTTTCTCAATTGATTGGCTTAAATTTATGGGGACACAGGTAGTAATAAAGAAATGCAAAGATTACACACAAAAGAATGTATACAATGCCATAAAAATTTCTGTTGACCTCCTTGGCGGGATTGAAAAATATGTCAAGAGGGGGAGCAGGGTTCTTCTCAAACCTAATCTCCTGACTCCAAAGCCCCCTGAGGCTGCTGCAACAACACACCCTGAAATTATAAGGGCTATTGCAAGGCTCGTCATAGATGCCGGTGGTATACCCTTTATCGGAGACAGTCCTCCCTTGGGAAGCTGGAAGAGACTGATCAAATATACTGGTATGGAATCTGTTGCAAAAGAGATGGGGATAGATATTGTTGAATTTAATGAGTCTGTATCTTTAAATAGCGATAATGGACATATTTACAAAACCCTTGAGGTTGCAAGGGAGGTCGTGGACGCTGATGTTATAATAAACCTTCCAAAACTAAAAACCCATACCCAGATGTTTCTGACATTGGGTGTGAAGAATAACTTTGGTTGTGTAGCTGGAAAAGGGAGAAAGGGGCAGTGGCATTTAAGTGCAGGTATTGATAACCTCTACTTTGCAAGAATGCTCGTGGAACTTTACGAGGCTATAAGCCCTGACATTACTATTATTGATGGGATTGTAGGGATGGAGGGGGATGGCCCTGCAAATGGGGATCCGAGAAAACTTGGTTTTATTGTAACCGGTGTAGACTGTGTTGCAATGGATGTTGTGATATCAAAAATTCTTGGTGCAAGGGATGGCTTGCTTTATACTACAAGTGCAGCGAGGGGAATAGGTGTTGGAGAAACCAACCTCAAAAAAATGGAGATACTCGGGGAGAAGATAGAGGATGTAAAGATTCATGATTTTGAATTCCCAACGGTCGGTGATGCAGAGTTCGGACCCTCTTTCCTGAGACCCTATTTAAAAGAACACCTGACACCCAAACCTGAAGAGGATCCGGACATGTGTACATTGTGCAAAATTTGCATTGATGCATGCCCTCCGAAAATAATCAGCAAAGGGACAGAGAGGCTAAAGTTTGATTATCGGAATTGTATCAGATGTTTCTGCTGTCTTGAGGTTTGTCCTGTGGGTGCAATGAAGGTTAAACAGGGTATCCTGTCAAAACTGGTAAGGTCTTTATAAGTTTACAGTCTTTATTATGCAGCCTGTCTTTTTGTTTTTTTGGATAAAAGTTAAAGAAATTAGAATGCTGGTATTCTTTAACAATAAATAATAGGTTATGGATATAGGTGGATGGGTATTTCTCGTAGTAGCATGGAGTGGAATAATCACTCTCAGTCTATATGCCTTTTCAAAGATACTGAGAAATAAATCCAAATAAAGAATTATGGTTTTTTAAAGTATGGAAAGCTTCTCATCAGTCTCCTTATAGTCTTTAAATTTATCGTCAACTCTCCTCTTCCAGATATGCCATATTTTTCAATTGAGCCTGCAGATTCTTGCTCAGAGAGATTGTCTTTATCAAAATAACCGTTCGTGAAAACTCTAAAGGGTGGGGCACTCTGTGGGTAACGGGGTAAAACTTTTGAAATTTGACAGCATATATTTTTTATTATATTCTTAAAAATAAACCCCGCACCTCGTCCTGAAGAACAGGGCATTTAAAAAGATTTTTTGCATCAAATTCATCCCCACCCTAAAGGGCAGGGCATTCTGAACCGTGGTGCAGGGTAAATTGAAATCAGTAACTACTGTTATGTATACCCCTCTTGAAACCAGTGAATATGAAAGTGAGAGGCTTGCCCCGTATGCCATGAAGAGTAAAGGCACAAGAGGGAGGAGATATTCTGAACAAGAACACCCTTATCGAACTGCATTTCAGAGAGACAGGGACAGAATAATACACTCTTCTGCATTCAGACGGCTGGAATACAAGACACAGGTTTTTGTATACCATGAAGGTGATTATTACAGGACAAGACTTACCCATACTATCGAGGTTGCACAGATATCAAGGTCTGCTTCAAGGGTACTTGGTCTGAATGAGGATCTTTCAGAGGCGATTGCCCTTGCCCATGACCTCGGACATCCACCATTTGGACACTCAGGGGAAAAGGTGTTAAATGAATTGATGAAAGATCATGGAGGGTTTGAGCATAACAAACAGTCATTGAGAATAGTTGACCATATTGAGAACAGGTATCCTGACTTCAGAGGGTTGAATCTGACATATGAAGTCAGAGAGGGTATGGCAAAGCATGTGACTGAATATGATAAACCGACCTATGAAGAATTTCAAGGAACCTCTCCAACTCTTGAGGCACAGATTGTTGATTTTTCAGATGCAATTGCTTACAACAGTCATGATTTAGATGATGGTATAACATCCGAGATGATAGATATGGAAAGCTTAAAGGAGGTGAGAATCTGGGAGGAAAACTATAAGCGGATAAATCAGGGATTAAATAATTTCAATTCAAATATCCTGAAGTATCAAACCATAAGGGGTATAATAAATCAGCAGGTGACAGATCTGGTAGAACAAACAAGGAAAAATATTGATGAATATGGTATCAGGTCAGTGGATGATGTGAGGAACTTCGGCGAAAAGATTGCATCTTTCAGCAGTGAGATGAGGTTAATGGACAGGGAGCTAAAGGATTTTTTAAAAAAGAATATGTATGATCATTACAGGGTGATAAGGATGGAAGACAAGGCTGGCAGATTTATCAGGGAGTTGTTTATGGCGTACTTAAAGAGGGAAGGACTCCTCCCTCCGAATGTTCAGAAAGATTTAAAGATAGTAGAAAAGGAGAGGCTTATTTGTGACTATATTGCTGGTATGACAGATAGGTATGCACTCCAGGAGTATAAAAAACTATTTGACCCATATGAACGAGTTTAAGTGTTGAGAAATTAATAAAAGGGAGGTTATGATGAATGGAATGACGGTTAAAGAAGTGCTGGCTTTTGGAATAATATTAGAAGAGAACTCTTATAAGTTTTACATAGATGCATCAAAGAGTGCACAATTTCCCAATGCAAAAAAATTCCTTGAACAATTGGCAAATGAGGAGCTGGGGCACAGGGAGCTTATTGTAAATATAGATAAGGGTATAGATTCTGGAAAGGATATACCTAAAATAACAAAGAGGGTTGAGAGTTTGAAGATAGCCGATTTTGTAGCCCGTCATAAGCTGTCAGATGATGCTGATTTTATTGATGTAATAGCAGTTGCAATGAATAGGGAGAAAGAGGCAGTAAAGATTTACTCTGCATTTGCTGATTCATTGGAAGATGGTAAGGTGAAAGAGTTATTCAATTTCCTCATTAATGAAGAGAAGAAACACCTGAGAAGATTTGAAAATGAATATGATGAATACTCCGATGAGATGTCCCATGGCAAGGTTAAAGAGTTGATAAAAAAGATGAGAGGCAAATGAAAACTAAGACAGCCTGCCTTTTGTTTGCTATTTTCTCCATGCTGATTTTTCGTAGTGAAGCTGCCCTGCTTAACAGTATCAGCCCTGCTGGAGAGGTAGATATAGGGAGAGAGGCGGATAAGGATATCCTTAAAGTGTATGGCTATTACAATAACAAGGAACTGCAGGCATATGTAGATGATATAGGACAGAGGCTGATAAAATCTATAAAAGACCCGATCTTTGATTATCACTTTAAAATTGTTGATAGCCCTGAGGTCAATGCCTTTGCACTACCAGGGGGGTATATATACATTACTCGGGGTATGCTTGCATATATAAATAGTGAGGCTGAACTGGCAGTTATTTTAGGTCATGAGATTGGTCATGTAACATCTCATCATGCTGTAAATCAGATGAATAAAAGTTTTGCAAGCACCCTCCTTACTATAGCAGGGCTTATTGCAAGTCAGGATTTAAGAAGAGAGGCAGGGGCATGGGTTACCATAACTTCACAGCTCTCAAACCATATATTGAGTGGATATGGGAGAGAGGCTGAGATGCAGTCAGATGAACTTGGGATTATATATGCCCATTCATCAGGGTATGATCCGAGGGTGATGACAGACTTTTTTAGAAAACTTAAGGCACGGGAGAGATTTGCTGGTACAAGCTATCATGGTTTTCTCGCTACTCACCCGGATACCATAGAAAGGATTATTTCTGCAGATGATAAATCAAATATCATTGCTGCCAGAGGTGGTAATCTTGAAAAAAGTGAGGATAGATATAAAACAAAGATAGAGGGACTGTCGTATGGAGGTGACCCTAAAAATTTCAAAAAAACTGACAGGTATCTTCATATATATACGGTGAAGGATGGTGATACATTCAGATCTATAGCACGTGGTGTGGCTGGAGATGAGGGGAGTGCACTTGAGATTGCAATGATAAATGGCAAAAATATTGATGATACCCTGACATCAGGCGAAATGATAAAAATTACCTTGAAAAGACCGTAGAGAAAAAGACCTGAATGTTTAGTAATTTCATCAGCATGAAAATTTATGAGTAAGAAGACCCTTGGATCAATATTGATTTTATCAGGTGGAATGGTGTGGCCTATTGGGCTATGGTTACGGTTAAAACCTTTTCCCTATATTGTTATACCTCACATATTTTTAATAGTCCCCGGGGTGATTTTAAGAGGGAGCCGTATTATTAAAATTATCAAAAATAGAAAGATATAAAAAAGTAAGGAGTTTATAAATGCCAACAAAAGAAGAATTGATGGATGAGGAGAGAAGATTGAGGAGGCTGAGGATTATGGTTGATATGGCACAGAGCATGATCCTTCAGCAGCCTATTAACTATGAAGAGGCCTTTGAACTTGTTCAATTTGTAAGAAAAAAGGCATTAGAGCTATTCCCTGGCAAAGAGGATGCCTTTGATATTATATACAGACCACGGTTCAATCGCTTACTGAATGAAAAATTTAGAATATCAGTTGCGAATTTATAATGAAGAGAACAATAGAACTGATTATCTTTGACCTGGATGGAACACTCATTGACTCTAAGGTTGATATTGCGAATGCGGTCAATTTTACATTGAGGGAGCTCAAGTTAAAAGAAGTTTCTCATGAGCTTATTTATTCTTTTGTAGGAAATGGTGTGGAACCACTGATAAAAAGGGTAATGGAATCAGTAACGCCTCCTTTAGAAAAGAAGGGGAGCGGGGGAATTGAAAGAGCCCTTACTATATTCAGGTCATATTATTGGGACCACCTCATGGACAATACTATTTTATATCCCCATGTAATAGATGTTATAAAAAGATTATCGGAGATAAAAAAGGCCGTGGTTTCTAATAAGAGCGAGAGGTTTGTAAAAAAGATATTAGATGGTCTTGATATTGATAAATATTTTGAAATTGCCCTTGGAGGCGACAGCATAAAAAGCAAAAAACCACATCCCGATATATTACATTTAGTTATGGAGAAACTTGGGGTAAATGGGAGGAGGACATTAATAGTTGGGGATAGCGCAGTGGATATAGAATGCGGGAAGAGGGCAGGGACATATACATGCGGTGTTGACTATGGTTACAGGGATAGAAGTGAATTGATTAAGGCTGGGGCTGATTGGATCATTGATGATATGGATAAATTAATAGGCCTGATTGAGCCAGCCTATGGGGTAATACAGTAAAGATGGGAAGAAATAATAGTTATCATGGTATAAGGTATAATGGCAATTTTTGTCTCACGAATATCTCCTTACTTTTCACCTCCCTCCTCTTGCTCTTTTCATCCTGCCAGAATCAACTTTTCAAAAAACCTGATATTACCATCCGGAGTATTGAAATTGTTTCTCCAGGCTTTAAAGACTTTGTTTTAAATTTAAGGGCTGATATCTTTAATCCAAACCTGATAAGCTTTGAGATAGAGAAATTCTTTTATAAAATTAAAATTGAAGGGAATGAGATAATCAGTGGAGAACTTAAGGAAAGGGTAGAGGTTAAGGCAAGGGGGAATGCCCCATTTATGATATCCGCACGAGTTGGCATAGACAACCCTGATTTCTTGAAAACAACCCTTATAATCTTGAACGGTGATAAGGTTAAATATCAGATTGAAGGACAGGCGTCTTTAAATACATCTCTGGGAAAGAAGATTATTAAGATTGATAAGACAGATGAATATATCTTTAAAAAATAAAGTTTATAATTGTCCCTATGAATTGACACAAAAAGGCACTCATACAGCAAAAATTACAATAGCAAAAGATTTTTAAGAACAAAAGGAAAGATTAAGGAGAAATGGGGAAGGGGTAATGGTTAGGGTAAAGGTATGTGGTATAACAAATTTGAGTGATGCAATGTATGCCGTCGAGTGTGGGGCTGATGCCATTGGTTTTGTTTTCTACCAGAAGAGTCCTCGATTTGTTAGAAAAATAAAGGCTAAAGAGATAATCTCAAAACTCCCTCCTTTTATATCAACAGTAGGAGTTTTTGTAAATCAGAAAATAGAAGATGTTATAGAGACAGTTCAGGGGTGCAGCTTAAATATTGTCCAGCTACATGGTGATGAATCCCCTGATTATTGCAGTAAGATGCCAGTAATGATAATAAAGGCTATAAGGATAAAGGACGAGGCTTCCCTCAAAAAAATGTCAAATTACAGTACTGAGCAAGGTAGAAGGGTCAGTGCATTTCTTTTAGACAGCTTCTCTGAAATTGACTATGGGGGAACAGGAAAGATATTTAATTGGGAACTTGCAATAGGTGCAAAGGAATATGGAAAAATTATACTATCCGGTGGTTTGAACCCGGATAATGTAAGAGAGGCTATAGAAAAAGTCAGACCCTATGGAGTAGATGTGAGTAGTGGTGTGGAGGAAAGGGAAGGGAAAAAGGACAGAGGAAAGGTTAAGTCATTTATAGAAAGGGTTAAGGGTTGTAAGTTATAAAAGGATTGTAATTTAAAATTTACCCAGTTAGAAAGCCCCGTCAGTAAGGGCGGGGCATTCCGCGGGTAACAGGGTAAACATTTAACGGGGTGAGCCTTACCATTAGAAAAGTGAAGATTTTCTAACTGGGTTTACCTGTGCATAGAGGATTAGTTATTACCCTTGAAAACAGGACATTTCTATTTTGCCTTGACACACAATTTAAGGGGCAATGGATATGGTAATACTATATAGCATTTCATAAAGAAAGCTACATAATCTCGTAGTGCGAAGCTTCAGCTTCGCTTGATAGCGAGGCTAAAGCCTTGCACTACAGATAGAATAATGTGACCTTCCCCCAAAAAAGTAGACACCGAGTTAAGCATGAGTAAAGTATAATAATACAAAGGAGGTGTCAGATGAGTAATGGGGTAAGGAGGAGTTTCACAAAGGAATTCAAGATGGA
>JACQQJ010000002.1 GCA_016207035.1 Nitrospinota bacterium
GTATTTTTGGCTGCATAACAAGAGCCCTGGCAAGGGCTACCCTCTGCTGCTGTCCACCAGAGAGATTGTTTGGAAAACTGTTTTTATATTGTGCCATTTGAAGCTTTTCAAGTATTTCTTCGATGCGTCTCTTTCTTTCATTTTTTGGAATCTTCTTCGCCTTTAATCCAAATTCGAGATTTCCATAAATACTCATATGCGGCCATAGAACAATATCCTGGAAAACCATCCCAATCTTTCTATCTTCTGGCTCCACAAGGGATTTCCCATCCTTTGCCACAATTTGGCCATCTATGCTAATGCTGCCTTTATCAGGCACAATAAATCCTGCTATCATTCTTAAAAGGGTGGTCTTACCGCATCCCGAAGGACCTAAAATTACGACCCGCTCACCCTTTTCGATGTTTATTGAAACATCGGAAATAGCAGGGATTTTATCGTACATTTTAAAGACATTTTCAATTCTCATCATCATATCTTGTCCTGAAAACAACACCTCACCTTTCTCCTCTCCCCAGTAGGGGAGAAGAGTGTGGAGGTTCTCATATATCTTTAACCATTGTCAATAAACCAAGGGGGAGTAGTGTTATAATTACCATTATAATGCACAAAGAGGCTATTACCCTTTCAGGGCTATTCGCCATAAGTGTAAAAATACGCACAGGAAGGGTATCATGGGCTGGTGGGTAAACCATCATAGTAATATCGAGGTCTTTTAAGCAGAAGATAAATCCAACAAGCCATGCACTAATCAACCCCCTTTTTGAAAGGGGTATCAAAATAAAAAATAATCTGCGAAACCAGCCTGCCCCAACGATCTGGGCAGATTCTTCCATCGAGCATGGAATATGAGAAAGGCTTACTGCCATAATCCTCTCTCCTAAGGCTGTGTATTTAGCAATGTAGCCCAGTAAGATAATAGCAGATGATGCATATATAATATTTGTTGCCTGAGTATTCCATAGGCTGATCAATCCAATACCAATCACAGTGCCTGGCAAGGCAAAGAGAAAAATAGCTATAGAGTCGGCAGCATAGGAGAAACGCAGGGCTTTACGCTCAAGAAGATAACCAAGGAGAAAACCAAAAATAACAAGGGATGTTGCACCCATAGAAGCATATAGCAAACTTCTCATGATGCTGTCTCTTGATTGTGTAAATGCCTCATTGTATGCCCAGGGAGAAAAGGACTTTAATAACAGAACACCAATGGGAACGATTACAATAATAAAGGCAAGTAGGCTTATTATTGCAAAAAAGAAGAACTTTGCCTTTCCGAGAGGTATTATCATAATTGGCTCCTTAGTTAATTTGAACTGGAATGTCTTTTCCCGTAAAAAAAGCCTTTCTACAATCAGAACAATCAGAGTAATTAGTCCTATAGGTATTGCAGCAGCAGTTGCTGCATTAAAATTATAAAATGCCGAAAACTGGATAAAAGACTCTACAGGGAAAACATCAAAACGAAGGGAAGATGGAACACCAAACTCACCGATAGATAAAATAAAAACAATAAGCCCTGCCAGAAAAATACCGGGCTTTATAATAGGAATGGAAATCCTTCTTAAAACGAAAGACCACCTCGCTGAAAGTTTTGCTGCCTCTTCTAACCTTGGATTTATCATGCGCAAATAGGTCATTGTAAGAACCATAACCACTGGCAGAAGTGTGGAGACCATTACGAAAAGGGTGCCTGAAAAGCCAAAAAGGAAAGAGGATGTAAGATTCCCGATAGATTTGCCAAAAATTCGGGCTATGTAACCATCTCTGCCTAAACAGTAAAACCACGCAATAGATAGAATATAGGGCGGGATAATCAGTGGAATTATAAAGAGTATACTTAAGGGCTTTTTAAGGGGAAGATCGGTTTTTGCAAAAATTGTCCCGAGAGGAATTCCTAATAAAACGGTTATAATAGCTGTAGAAATTGATAAGATGAGGCTATTAAGCAGCAGCAGCCACTGCCTCTTTGACTGAAACAACATCTCATAATTATTTAATGATAGAGAGCCATCAACAAAGAGGGACTGAATAAACATTGAGATAACAGGGGCAAGACCTATCATTATTAATAAAAGGACAGCTATAAGGAGGGTATATTTCCTTGACAACATCTATTCTCCTGTCCACTCTTTAATATAGGGCTGAATCTGTTGAAGTTTTTTAGCCACATCCTCGTAGTCAATTCTCATAGCCTTTATCTCTTCTATCTTTTTTACATCAGGCGGGGTTTCAATACCTCTATGGAGCGGGATTTGTGCAGAATCGGCAAATGCCAATTTACGCTCTGTTTCAGGAGAGAGGAGATAATCTATTAATCTTTTTCCGTTTTCAGGATTGGGTCCACCTTTTATTAAGACCACGGCATTGGGGAGGATAAGACAACCGATGCCCCCTTCTTCCTGATCAGGATAAATCTGCCTGACAGCCTTGCCATCTCTTATTGCATTCGTAGAATCATCGCTGTCAACCAGGCTGAAGGCAAATTCTTTATTTACAACAAGAGTAGTTGACTCCCCATTGCTTGTTGAAATCTTAACGCCATTTTCCTTCATCTTTTTCATAAATTCCTTTGATTTCTCATCTCCCCATAAAGTGAAAAGGACAGAAAAAAAGGAAGTGGTTGTGCCAAAAAGTGGATTGGCAATGACTGCCTTATCTTTCCATTTTTCCTTCATATAATCCAGAATAGAGCTCGGTGCATCCTCGCTGCTTACAACAAAGACCCTTGCCCTTGCAGAAAATCCTGTCCAATATCCCTGGGAATCCTTAAAAAGAGAAGGAATCCCCTCTGCATTTTGAGAAAAGTAAGGCGTAGATATACCTTTCTGTTTCAGCACAACAGCCCTTATCGGTTCATTTGCCCAATAAACATCAGCCTGTGGATTATTCCTTTCGGCAATCAAACGGTTCATGGCACCGGTGCTTTTTGTCTCTTCTGTATCGTAAACAGCCTTTACCATTATGCCAGTCTCCTTCTCGAAATCTCTTAAGACCGGCTCTGAAAATACCTGATCTGTGGAGACATAGACAACAACCTCATTCTTAACCTGTCTGGTGCAGCTGTAAATGGCTACCATAGTAACTATTAAAATGAGAAAAGGTCTGAACCGCATATCTACTCTTGTTATTTGAGGCTTATTATTATGTATATATAAAAATTGTAATTCCTGCAAAAAGGGTAAATTCCGGGTCGCCCCTGAAGGAGCGGCCTAAAGATAAAAGGAATTCCTTTCCATTATCCCATCCATATTTTAATCCTGCATTGAACCCCATATTGCTGTTACTATTTTCAGTAGAGGAGGTGCTATAGATTTCGGCGCCGATTTCAACCCGTGATATTACCTCTCTCTCAACAGCAAAGCCTGCAAACCAGAAGCTATTTTTCTCATCTCCAACCAGCCACTTATAACGCAGGTCAGTATAAAACAGGGTCATGTCCCATTGTTTCTGGTAAATCAATGGCAGCTGCACCATAACCCTCTCTGCCCCTAATCCCCTTTTATAATCACCTGTTGGAAATGATACCTGTGGATTCACACCAAAGTATCCTTTACTGGCATCTGTGCCAAAACGCCGTTTGTATTCGAATAAAATATCACCTACGCCCCACTGTATATCATCGTCTGGAGTTATCTTGTATGGTATAGGTGCTTCAATACTGAGTTGCGTAAATTGGTCATATCCATAGTTTATATCAAATGTTACTAATTCTCCACTTCGACTGCCATCGGCTCCCTTTTTCAATGTAAAGGGAAAGATAAGCTCCCATTGGTCTACATCAGGTGGGTCAGCATCGTTGGTTACAAAGGGAGGACCAGCACTGACAGATATAGATATGGTTAGGAATAAAATTACTATTAATACATTCCATATAAAACACCCTTTCTCACTCATAGTAACCTCTGTGCTTCTAAACCCCCTGTGCAATGGAGGATAGACATCGACAGGCAGGAATGCCTGCCCTACTGTGCCTACCCTTATGAAGATTAAAAAGAGGAGCTTATCCATCATACTGCACCCCTTCGGCTAATAAAATCAACTCAGAGAGATAGTGAAGCTAGTCGAGGGAAAGAACAAGTGTCAGTATGAATACACTCAATATAAAAAACTTAATCAGTTCTTTTAGAATATACCTGTCTAATATTTTCATATCTCATATCTCATATCTCATAGCTGATAACCATGAATCATGAACTATGAGCTAATTTCCATCACTTTTACCTTACTCAAATCCATTGTCCCGAGCCCCAGCTTCTCTGCTGTCTTTAAATACGGGAGTATCATCTCTGTTGAATAAGAGTCGTCGTGCTTTTCCATAATCTTTGAGCAGTAGGCATCTACTGCGACCATGTCCTGACTCAAAATAAATAGGTTAACGTCTGTCTTAATCTTTCCAATCCCTGCCGTAGGTCCGCCACGGGTAAGGATTGATCTCGCATCTACAAATGTAAGCTCAGGACGGACAGCATCGGCAAATTCTGCTATCGCATTCATAAAGTGATAGATATTCCTGAATTTATTTTCTTGTCTTAACTCCGCCTTCAAACGGGTCATCTTTTTTATCCCTTCACCACGGATATGGGCATCCCATCTCTGGGGGCCAAAGATAGCACCAAAATTATTTTTTAACGCACAGGTCAGATAAGAGGTATGATGCCTCTTGAGACACGGCATATTAATAATCACAGGAGTTGTGTATATATCATTATGAACTCCAATCTCTGGATATGCATGCCATTTGGAATCTTGAGTCATTATAAATTCACTTCTCTCTCCAGCATCACCTGCATAGAAACCGATTCCGTAAGGATTCTTCATCTCAAGAAGACCATGCATATCAAAGCTCTTTGTTTTAGAGTCTATTAAATATGTCCCCGGTGCATCAAATACATTTACCTGCTCAAAGCCTGAATCTTTCAAATATCTCCCGAACATGAGGGCAATTTGCGGGTCAGTTGTAATTGGAAATGGCTGTGCGAAGAGAAAATTCCCTTTCATCAAAGCCCTCTTCCCCTTGCCAAGCAGGGGTTTAAGCCACCCAAAGGAATCAAGTGCCTTTTCTAACATCTTTTTGGGGTCATTCCCCTCTATTGCAATAAGGAGAGGCTTCCCCTCCTGTGCAAAGATTCCTTTTGCCCCGGCACGAGAAGGCTTAACCTCATGTGAACATGATGACAACTGCAGGGATGAGAGGGCAGCAGCCCCATATGCCATTCCTTTAAGAAAATCCCTGCGGGATAAATTTTTAAAATTATCACTCATTTTTCTTGCCTCCAAGTGCAACTCCAAGTGTGATGGTTCCACCTGATAAAATCAGTCCCATCTTTTCAATATTCCATGCCATGAAAGGCAAACCAATCAACGGAAATATAATAAAAAATAAAAATGGAAAAAAGTGAGACCCTGCAAATCCGCCTATGAAACCGAATAGTGCCTTTTTTAACCTTTCAACAGTTGCTATCTTATTTAACTCCGCAGTTCCTATAATTAATCCAAATAAGGGCCATACAAGCATTGTATAGGCAATATACTTTCCCAGAAACCACCACAAAACAACTGCACCGCCTCCAATAACTAGTGTAAAGATTAATCTCAGTTTGAGGTTATTATAACCATGGGCAAATGTGCCGATACATGCCCCTACAATAACCCATTTTATGAGCCTGTTGGAGAAAAGTGAGCCGAATAAAAGGCCTATAGCAGCAATGACCACTCCTACAATAAAAAGAATCAATGCCTTTTTCATTTTGCCTCCAGAGCCCCCGCACATAAATTATGTACGGGGCAGGGTTTTAATACACTCAAGGATAGCACCTTTAACACCTGTTTCGTCAATTCCAACTGACACCATCAAGAAAGTTTCTTTTAGTTTTACCATTACAGTCTTATCACTTTTTTTCCCAATATACTCATCTCCTCCTTTTGGAGACGAAGGCTGTGAAAAATAGCCACTTATAAATTTCTCAAATGAGTCCTTTGCCTGTTTAGAATCAGAATAGTGAATGAGAATTATTCTCACATCTCCTTTCCCTGCGGGAAAAAGGAATGTAACCCCCTCTGAATCTTCTGAAAGGTTTAAAAGATTCTCATGGGCTATAAAAAATATATTGTTCAGCGGAATCATCTGCCAGAAAGAGGAAGCTGTATCCTTCTTAGCACCTGCAGGAACAAGCTTAACAAGAGACGGCATTTCACCTTCACTTTTAATTTGTGATATTAGCTTCTCTCCCAGAGATTGTATTTCCTCTTTTATATTAGAGCCCTTTTGCGGAATGAAAATGCGTATATAATAACGGTCTTTCCAAATATTTAATGAACCTTCCTGATATGTTGCATCCTGTTTAATAGATGGATGCTCACCCTGTTTGTCAAGAGAATAGATACCAAATGCCTTTGGGGAATTTTCCATTTCATAAATTTCTATAGTGTAGAGATTCTCACCCTTTTTATAATCCTGCGCACATGCCCTCTTAAATCTGTATGCATGATAAAGTTCCGCCCCGCCATTCATATAGTTAAAAAGCTCCTCCCCTTTGTAGCACCTAATTTCTCCTTCAGTCTTCCACTGACCCTCTCCAGCCATATCAGGCATAAGAATAGCTAAAGTATCAGAAGTATCGCCATTCTTCTCAGCCGGTTTATTACAAGATATTCCCAGTAAAGCTATGAATACAAAAATAGTTAGAATCAGTTTCCTCATTTTATCTCCCTGCAGATATACATCTTCACAGACCGCACAACTTCGCCTCTCCTCCTTACATCCATTCGCTCTACCTCTTTCACCCCAGACCTATTTTCCTGAATCTATCAGAAACAAATTTAAATCATCAAAATAGGTCACTGCATCTGCCTTTGTCCACAGACCAACACCGCCGGCATCCTTAAATGTAGAATCCTTTACATCCAGATATTTCTTTCCATTTAAGTATCCTTCAATATGATTGCCCTTATGAACAATCTTAATGGTATGCCATTTCTTTGAAGGGACATCGACTCTTGCACTATCCAGGGTTTTCCTGTCTCCATCTTTGACATAATAGACACGAAAATTGTTTTCTAATGGATTGGCACGGGCTACATAATAATTGTATTTATCTTGAACCCGCCATAGAGGACCTCCCCCTTGATCTTCAACACCCTTGATTGCTTTAAATCGCACCTCTATTTCTCCATCTTTAAATTGAACGCTGTCAGTCCAGCAAATATTAAATGTTCCCCCAAAATCATCATTTGCATTTGTTATAGCGAACACTTGTGTCTTTTCGCCGTCATTAGAGTCTGATATCACCACCCATGTGGCAATATTTCCTCTTGGATTAGTAACTTCTACTTTCCACCCCGCAGGTAACTTTCCAGCAGCTTCTTTATCAAAATTCCATGTTACTGCCTTCTCCACAGCAAATGCATCGGCCTTAATAAACAAAGCAGATAACAAAACAAACACTGATATTATAAATCTTCTCGGCACACTCATGCTACACCTCCATTTAAATTACGTTTTATCTTTTCTTCATGAACTGAGAGATGAAAAATAAACGGAGTTAAAACCAAAATACCGGTAATAAATAGACTGGAAACTCCGATTACAAATCCAATGGCTTCAGGTTTAGCCCCCAATGTCAGGGCAAATAGAGGCAGCAAAGGGGTTCTCGCCATAGCATAACTTAGCCGGGCAAAGAACCCCACTGCACATAAGGCAAAAAAAGGAGAAAATAGCCTTTTCATGTTTTAATTCCTATTCCTTGGCAGGTACATGCTTACAGGGAAGAGGCGCTTGAACAAGAACGCATAGCATGGGAGTATTACCTGTATTTACAATTGAATGAGGAATATCTTTAGTGACTAAGATTGTTGTTCTTCTTTTTATTTGATATACCTTTTCACCCACCACACATTTTCCCTCACCTTCAATAAAATAGAGAACCTCATCACTGTTAGGGTGCTTATGAAGAGGATTTTCTTGGCCAGCATCAATGCAATAAATGTTAAAGTAAAGATTCTCTGTTTGATATATCCTCTTTCTGACGAAACCTTCAGTTCCGAATTCCTTAATCTCATCAATTCTAACAAGAGGGCTATTTTGTGTGCCTATTGGTTTTATCTCCTGAATATAAATCACCTCCTTTAGATTTTTTTAAGTAAGTAATATTCATAAAGTAAGTCAAATATCTCTATGCCTCTCTTAAGCAATTTACTATTATGTCAAAAAATAAGGGAGTCAAGATGTTTTAACAACTTCGATAGAAAAGGTATCACTTTCCCATGTCCCGTGGAGATTGCAATGTTCCTGTGCGACAAGATTTGCCGATTTTTCCAGGGTCATTTCAAAGGTTATAACCGGCCGATTGAACAGTGGGGTGACCGTGGCATAGCTAACCTGAACGTCATCCACCCGAAGTGCAATCCAATCAATGTAGTGGAACGGTTGCATCTCGTGAATATCTTCAACACCAACTTCTATCTTTACAGTGAAAACTTCGAGTGAACGAACTTTAGTAGGTGCGGTTATTTTCGGAACATGGCTGCGCTCATGCCCCTCGAACCGGAGTGGATTCCGGGCCTTATTAATCTTGCGATAGAGTTCTTCGTCAACTGAGTAGACCTTCCGCTCCAACTCTCTCTGCAGCTCCTCCTTCAATTGTTTCTTCTCTTCTGGTGAAAGGCCTAGAGGGGGGGCAGCAAGTGCCCTTCGCAGCCCAAGAGACCCCAGGGTAATAGCTACAATTACACCCTTGAGAAAGTCCCGACGCACACCTTCTCTTTGCATAATAATCACCTCCTTTCCGTTACCTCTTGAAAGCAGTAGATACAGAGGAAGAAGATAAGGACAGATGTTTTTCACCTGGTCCCCATATCATGTATGTTAAAAAACCGGTTACCCCTACCATAAAGGCTATATAAAAAGGCAACTTTGGACCTATCATCCAGAGCAACCCTCCAACTATTGAGGCTGGAAATACTACAAGTCCCCGTATGAAATAATACATCCCAACTGAACGACCACGGGCTGTTTCCTCTGCCAGATCCACAATTAATGCCTTACGCGCAGGTTCTCCGATCTCCCGCAGTCCGGCAATTATAAAAGCAAGCACCACCAGGAAAAGGTTGACTGCACCTGCCAGCGCTAAGGGAAAAAGTGCAAAAAATGCAAAAGTTAAGAGTACAAAGGGCTTACGGTTTATCCGATCCGAAAGTTTAGCAATAGGGATATAGATTAAAATAGCAGATAGCATCTGTATGCTGGTTAGCCAGCCAAATTTTAATGCATCTACCTGCAACACATTCATAACATAGAGAATGATGAAGACCTTGGGTATCCCCTCAGCCCAGCGGGCAAGGCAATCGGCTACCAGCAGTCGTTTCAGCTTTCCATCCATACTGTGCCAGATGTCGCTCATTCGGGCTGTATCGTGTGCAGATGGGAGATTATCTATATAGTAATGCAGGACGATGAAGATACTGGCAACAGCTAAAATAATTGTTATTCCAAGACCCAGCTTCATCCCCCTATGGAGACCGAGAGAATAGATAATCCAGCCACCTATAGGTGGGGCAAGAACAATAGGTATCCGTTTCAAAATAGACTGCACTCCAAAACCTATCGCACGACGGGTCTGCGGCAAGTTATCACCGATAATGGCAAAAATTGCGGGCAGAGTCAGACTGCCCCATGCCATCACAAAGAATGTGCCTAAAAGTATTCCTTTCCAGTCAGGGCTGAAGAAGTAAAGTCCATAACCCAGGGTTGCCAGCAAGGTAAAAAGGACTAAAACCGCTCGCCTTCCTAATCGGTCAGCCAGCCATCCGCCAGGATATTGATAGACTGCATCAATCAAGTCTTTCAGCGTACCATAAAGGGCAATGACCCACGCACTGGCACCAAGAAGTTCCAGATACTTAGGGACAAAACGCATCCAGAGTTCCTCACCCATACCAATAATAAGTATGGCTGTAAGCATAACAAGGATATTCCGCTCTAAACCCAGCCAATACCGCAGATGGCTAAGTTGATTTAAATCTTTTTTAGATTCAGGAGTTTTATGAGAAAGTAGCTCTGTGGGGTCTCGATTTTGCAAATTATCCTGTCTCATCTTTCCCCTTCCTTTATCTTCTGCTGACAGTAGGCATATAAGGCATCATAAAGGATGAATTCCTTTTCAAGGATCTCATGGTCATCTTTTAAACCCAGTCTACGAAAGCCCTCAGCTACTGCCTTAAGGCCGGGAGCCTCGGTTCGTCCGTATAAGTCTTTAGTCACATCAGCCCCATGAACGATTTGGGCAAGTAGATTGATTGCCGGGTCATTAATATTATATTTTTTTACAATAGCCTCAAAACTGCATTTACCTCCATGATGCCCCAATTCCACTCCAGGAAAATCGAATGGCATAGCCCCAACACGACTTGCGACATCCAAAACCTTCTCTTCTGGTACGAACAGGAATTCAGCCTCAGGGTCAATAAACTTTTTAATGAGCCAGGGGCATGCAACCCTATCAACTTTTACTTTTTCACGGGTAATCCACTTCATCTTTATCCTCTCCCATTTTATATTAAGTTTTTGAGGCATAGAGCATCTCAAACACCTCTATACCTTTTTCAAGGGCTTCTGCATCATTCTTTGCTATCTTTCTTATTCCCTGCAGGATTTCCTCTATACCCTTTGACTCTTGATTTTCATAACGATCATCCTTTATATCTATTTCATGAACAATCTCTGCTATTTTCTTGAGCGCCTTATTTTTAAGACCAAAAGACTTGATGAGAACCTCAAAAGTGCATAAATCACCTATATGGGTGAATTCACCTCCCCTTATATCAAATGAAATGTCATGTTTATCCAGGGTTTCTTCCTCATCTTCTTGAATGAACTTAAATACAGCCTTCTTATCAATAAATCCTTTTATGAGCCATGCAGATGCAATCCTGTCAACAAAGGGTTTTTTCCGTGTAATCCATGTCCTCTCCTTATAATCCTCGATATGTCTCAAAACTATAGTCCTTTCTTTCTCTTTCACTCTAAAGCCTGATACCCCTTTTATATCTTTCTCTATATCCATAATCTTCTTTTTCATATCCTTTCCAGCCTTTGATGAAAAAAAATCAATCCGTCTTACCTCTTCAAATTCCTTCAGATGCTTATTGAACTGCTCAGATATTTTTTTAATGTTTTGTATTCCCGCACCCTTTATGATACTACTTACCCTCCTTTCCAGTTCCTCCAGCCTCCTCTCGATATCATGATAATCCCCTTCCCTCTGCTGATTGAAAAGATCCACTATTTCTTCATCTTTCAATGTCTCAATCTTTTGAATCTTAACGAAAGATGCGTCACCTTTCATTGATGTAACTTCAGATGCCAGCCATTGAAATAATTCATAGTGCTCATCATTATAGGGCAGGATATAGACAGCACCTTTAAGCTGTATAGCACCCACCCTTGCTAACCTTCTCCATACCTTCATCCTGTTACTTACAGGTTTTGAAGGTACACTATAAAAAAAGAGAAGCCATGTTTTCTCTGTTTTTTCACCTCTGACTATGTCCCGCTTTATTACCTCTTCCATACTTACCTTTCTGTTTTTCCACTTTTAAGTGAAATAATTCGCATGCAAAACCCAATGCTATCAAAGATTTCATAAATTCACGGATTATCTGAGATTATATAACATATATAACATATGTAACAC
>JACQQJ010000172.1 GCA_016207035.1 Nitrospinota bacterium
AAAATTCATATAGTTACAGATGCCGAAACTAAATCAATTCTAAATCTAAATTCTAAATAATAAATATGGCGCTACATCATAGGAAAATCAGGACAGGCGATTTTGTTCTGTCTTGCGAGAGGTAAAAAGCTACAGGCACATTATCTAATAGAAAATTGCGATTGTTTAGGTGATAAGGAGTTAAGGAAAGCCTCAAACAGACTGAGAGATTAAAGCGGGGTATTTCAAAAATGACCATTGAAGGCAAGCCTGCCCTAAAAAAAACAAAACAATGTTTCTCCTGTAAATAAGAAATGATATAATTTAAAGATTGGAGGTTAATTATGCCGAATATATTGGAAATAGACAAAGATATATACAATGCCCTTGTTGAATCCTTTGGCGAAAACACACTGAAAGAGAAGATAGACGATATTCTGCTTTCTGCAATTGAGAATAGGATAGAATACTACACCCGTGAGATACTGAAATTTGAGGAGAAATATGGCACCTCTTTCAAGGAATTTAAAAAAAACTGGAATGAGGGAAAGATTGAAAATAGACATAGCCATGAGGTAGAAGGGGATTTTATAGATTGGGAGATGTTGGAGATGGAAAAAAAGGATTTGGTCGCAGTGATGGCAAAGCTAAAACGCTTTAAGAAAAAATGAAGAACCTCAATGTTGATGCCTTCCTTGCAGAGATAACTACTTCTTTCAAAAAATATTTTACAGAATTCAAAATTGAGTTTTTATTAAGAACCCCGAAATCTCTTAAATGTACTATCTATCTTGATGCAGGCCTTTTCATTGCAGTGAGATATAACTCAAGAAACGAACGCATAGATTTCGCATTGATACAGAATAACCAGAGAATCTTCGGATATGATAATCTTAAGGAATGGCATTGCCATCCACATGAAAACCCTTCAGCTCATATCCCTTGTGACAAGCCTTCCATAGATAAAATCATATCTGATATTGGAATAGTTTGCACTGCCATCAAGGGCAGCGGAGGGCATCATGGTTAATGAATCCTCATCACATAGCCCAAGGATAAATGGTGCAGGGTCAGAGGGTCTGGTCTACACCCATGACAAGGTTTGCCTCAAGGGAAATATGAAAATCAGGACAGGCGCTTTTGTTCTGTCTTGCGAGAGGGGAAAATGTACAGGCGCATTATCCAAAAAGTCAGAGGGAAGAGTGCGATTATGGAGGGGAAAGCAAATTAATATTGCTAAAAAAATAATTTTTGCTATACCTACATCAAATTATGAGTAAAAAAGACCTCATTCAACAATTAGAAAAAGAGCAAAATACTCAGCTTATTACATATATTACTGGCGATAGGCAGCCTTTTGCTATGAGGATTGCGGGTGATGTTGTACCACTGTTAAGTAGACATCTTGGAAAAATTGGCAAAGCAAAAAAGATAAGTTTGTTCTCATGCACAAGCGGCGGCGACATATAGGATGGCTAAGCTCTTGACCGAAAGGCTTCTATCTCTTCATATGGATAAAAAAAGAGAAAGTCAAAAGATAAAAATAAATCATAAAAGAAATTAAAGGGGATATTACCACACATGCATATCCTATTGCCAGGGATGAGGCAAAAGAGCTTTGCCTTAAAATAGATACGCCAAAAGCCTCAGTTGAACAGATTATCTGGCAGTTATATGAGGAATATGCTGCACCAATGAAACTTGGTCAGTCATTTCAGTCTAATGAACTTCTATCTGGTAAAGATATGGCTGAGATACGACATGCAGGGGCATATATTGAAAGTGCGGAATATTCTCATCAATTCACGTTTACCGGAAAGGTACAGAAAACTATTCGTCATAATCAACCTGCAATAGATATGATTATTGATTCACAGTTGTGGGTTGAAGTATAATAAAAAAATGGAAACTACATTAAATAATCAAAAAGTTTCATCAAATATATCATCCGCTTTTGCATTAAGGGATATGGGTGTGGATAGAATGACTCTTACACCTACAACGAATATAAAATATTTAGCAAGTGAGTTTTAATATCCCGGGTTATCTAAATCTGTTTAAGACAGGTGAACTGCATGAACGTGCTGTAAAGCTTGATTCTATCCTCAGTAACTGTACTTTATGCCCCCGCAATTGTAAGATTAACAGAAAAGATGGAGAAACAGGGTTCTGCCGTTCAGGTTATCTTCCTATTGTTTTTAGCTATTCTGTCCATCATGGTGAGGAGCCTGTAATTTCCGGGACTAAGGGTTCAGGGACAATATTTTTTGGCAATTGTAATCTCCGCTGTATCTTCTGTCAGAATTACCAGATATCACAGCCTGAAAAATCCCGAAGAGATAAAGAGATAAGTTTTGAGAGTCTTGCAGAGATTATGATTGAATTACAGTCTAAAGGATGCCATAATATAAACCTCGTTTCCCCATCGCACTTTACCGCTCAAATCGTTAAGACTGTTGAGATTGCGGCTCAAAGGGGACTTAAAATTCCCCTTGTATACAACACAAACGGCTACGATTCACTCGAAACCCTGAAGCCCCTCGATGGCATAATTGACATTTATCTTCCCGATATAAAATACAGTGATGATATGAGATCCTTTGAATGTTCAGGGGCAAAAGATTATGTCAAACATTCACGGGCATCCATACTTGAGATGAAGAGGCAGGCAGGTAATCTTGAGGTTGATGATAATGGAATTGCCATCAAGGGTTTAATAATCAGACACCTTGTCCTGCCCAATGGACTTGCAGGAAGCAAGGAGAGTTTGAATTTTATAAGTGAGAATATCGGCAGGGAAACCTTTCTGAGTCTGATGTGGCAGTATTTTCCGACATACAGAGCCGGCGAAAATACCCTTTTATCGAGACCTGTAACAGATAGTGAATACGAAAGGGTGCTTGATTGGTTTGATATATTCGGACTTGAAAACGGATGGGTGCAGGAATATTCTAGCAGGGATTACTACAGACCTGATTTTTATAAAGACACACCATTTGAAATGATTAACCCAGATTTTATCCCAAAAAATGAGTGAAGATCAGAATGTCTTGAAATACCAACTCGTAGTGCGAACCTTTAGGGTCGCCTGCCTGTGCGTCGCACGCAGACAGACTTCCAGCGAGGCTAACGCCTTGCACTACAACAGCTTTGTTAAATTCACGCATGATGTGGAATTATTTGACCAAATCCTCACCGCCAAAACCCCCCGCCTTTCTCTCCCCTCCATTAGTAAAGAGGGGACTTAAGATGTGGTCGAACAATTTCATATTGTTTAAAATTTACTATAGATACTTGACTGAAGGCTATTCTACAGTTACAATGAAGTTGATTTTAAAAACTTTTGATCCCAAAAAAATGCGTGAATTTAACAAATCTGTTGTAATAAGAGGACTAAAGCCACGCTATTATTGGCGAAGCTGAAGCTTCGCATTACAGCACGCTATTTACTGCTTTCACTATAATTCAAGAAAATGGCGGCGTAGCTCAGGTGGTTAGAGCGGAGGTCTCATAAGCCTCATGTCCGGGGTTCGAGTCCCTGCGCCGCTATCAAAAATAAAGAAATTTTCAAATCTCAAATTATCCGATGAAAGAACTTACTCATTTTGATAAAGATGGTCAGGCAAGGATGGTGGATGTAAGCACCAAGTCCGATACGGTAAGGGAGGCAGTTGCTAAAGGGGTGATTCATATGAAGCCTGAAACATTTAGAATGATACAGGATAAGGAGATTTCAAAGGGGGATGTCCTTAATGTGGCGAGGGTTGCTGGTATTATGGCAGCTAAAAAGACCCCTGATCTCATCCCCATGTGCCATCCAATAGAGATAACAGGGGTAGATATAAAATTTCATCCCTCTCAGGAGAGAAATTGTATTGAGATAGAATCCAGTGTAAGGACAGTGGGTAAGACAGGGGTAGAGATGGATGCCCTTATGTCAGTTTCTGTAGCAGCACTGACAATATATGATATGTGTAAATCTATAGATAAAGACATGACAATCACAGATATTTATCTTAAAAAAAAGAGTGGTGGTAAGAGTGGAACATATATCAGGAATCAGGAATCAGAAGTCAGAAGTCAGAAGTCAGAATAAAAACTTCTGGATTCTGTATTCTGACTCCTGAATTCTGCCTTTTAAAAATGTCCAGAGTAAAAACCTATTTCTCCTGCCAGGCATGCGGTTATCAATCAATAAAGTGGATGGGGAGGTGTCCTGATTGTGGTGAATGGAATACCCTTGTTGAAGAGAGGGAGAATGTTGGAGATACAAAAAGATGGTCTGGAGAATATAAGGTTAAGGCAAAACCTGTCCCAATTTCTGAAATAGAAGGAACCTGTGAAAAAAGAATGATGTCAGGGATTACCGAGTTTGACAGGGTTCTGGGTGGAGGGATTGTACCTGGATCATTAATACTTATAGGGGGTGACCCCGGAATCGGTAAATCCACACTTCTTTTACAGTCCTCTGCTAAGGTAAGTAAGGATATAGGGACAGTCCTCTATATATCAGGAGAGGAATCGGCGAATCAGATAAAGTTAAGAGGTGACAGGTTAGGAAGTTTATCAGACAGACTCCTCATACTTTCTGAGACCTGCCTTGAAGATATTACCCTTCAAATTGAAAAGGTAAGTCCTTCCCTTATTGTAATAGATTCAGTCCAGGTTATGTATACAACACAACTCCAGTCTGCACCAGGTAGTATAAGTCAGGTGAGAGAGATAGCATATCAGTTAATGCAAATCACAAAAAAGAGGGATATAGCTACCTTTCTTATTGGTCATGTTACAAAAGATGGGGCAATAGCAGGACCAAGGATTCTTGAGCATATGGTTGATACAGTCTTATATTTTGAGGGTGATAGTGGACACTCATTCAGGGTCTTAAGGGCTATAAAGAATAGATTTGGTTCTACAAATGAAATTGGGGTATTTGAGATGAAGGATACTGGACTGGATGAAGTGATGAATCCATCTGAGGTATTCCTTTCCGAGATGCCTGAAGGTGTTCCAGGTTCTGTAGTGGTTTCAAGTATGGAGGGGACAAGACCTATACTGGTAGAGCTTCAGGCACTGGTGAGCTATTCAAATTTAGCCATGCCGCGGAGAATGGCTACTGGTGTTGACCCTAACAGATTATCTCTTTTAATTGCAATACTGGAGAAGAGGATTGGACTTCATTTACAGAGTGAGGATATTTTTGTAAATCTTGCAGGTGGGGTAAGGGTTAATGAGCCAGCAGTTGATCTGGGTATTATTACTGCCATAGCATCGAGCTTTAAGGATAAACCTGTTGATTCAAAGACAATAGTAATTGGGGAAGTTGGATTGGCAGGAGAGGTTAGGGGAGTAACTCATCTTGACACAAGATTGGCAGAGGCATCAAAACTGGGTTTTGTCCGTTGTATAATTCCCAGGATTAAAAAAAATATTTTAAGAGATATAAATATAGATGTTAAAGAGGTATCATCTGCTGCAGAGGCTCTGGAGATTTTATTTTAAGATTCTCTGCATTTTAAAACAAACCTGTTTGAAATCTTGATTTCAAGCACACATTTTTATAATATACTGATAATTGATGAAGGGGCAGTAGCTCAGTTGGG
>JACQQJ010000018.1 GCA_016207035.1 Nitrospinota bacterium
ATATATCAAAGTATGAAGATAAACTGACAGATTAACAATTTGATTTAAAACACATTACATAATAAAAATGTCATTGCGAGGGCTCTGAGCGAAGAGGACGAAGCAATCTCTAAAGGAGAGATTCCTCGTTGCACTCGGAATGACAATTCAGGAGGTAATATGAAATTTAATCAATCAACAAGGTTTTTAAAGGATGAATTGGCGGGATGTCTTGAAAAGGTAAGGGAGTGTTCAGTGCTTTTTAAAGAGGAGGATATAAAAAATTATGAGGTAAGGGAATTATTGGAGAATATGGAGAAAAGACTGGATAATTATATAAGCAAAATGGACAATCTCATACAGTTTGATGATGAGAAATATACCATTGTCCAGTTTTTAAATGAGGTGCTGAAAATGGAGTATAACGGTATATTGGATTATACTATGTACGCATCTCTGGTAAAAGATCCTGCCCTTGCAAGTGACTTAAAGAAATTTGGTGCATCTGAGGGTATGCATGCACTTCTTGTGGCTGATATGATAAAAAATTTAGGTGGGGTGCCTCAGTTTAATCCTCCGAAGTATAGAAGGGAAAAGAGACTTTCAGTTCTGGAGATGCTGGAGGAGCATAAAAGAGGTGAGGTAGAGGCTGTTGAACTTTTAGAGAGGGGGATGAAGAGGTTTTCAGACCCTGAGTTCCAGTATTTTATCGGAAAAATCAGGCTGGATGAACAGGAGCATTTGAAGGAGGTAGAAAGGTTGATGAAAGAGTATAAGGAACTTCATGCCATAATTGAAGTGAAGGATTATCGCTGGAGGGACGATTATGCAGGTGATGAGAAGGATAGACCATGGATTGAATGAGATGCAATGAAAAATTTTTTAAAAAAAAGGTTCTTTCAAATAAAGCCTTTCAGAGAGATAGTAAGATATATCACACTCAAAAGGAGGATACATCGTCCATCCAAGGTTACCATAGAGATAACCAATGCATGCAACTCGAATTGTATAATGTGCCCCAGGCAATCCATGACCCGCCCGGTTAAGAATATGGATTTTGAACTCTACAGAAAGATAATAGATGACTGTGGGAGGACAGGTATAAAAATTATACAGCCCTTTAATTTTGGCGAGCCCCTTATGCATTACAAACTCGGCGATTTTATTCGATATGCAAAGGAACATACGAAGAGCAGGGTTCAGATAAGCACAAATGCCTCAATGCTTGATTACGAAAGGGGAATGGAGATACTTGATTCAGGGCTTGATAGAATCAATATTGATATAGACGGTTTTACAAAATATACCTATGAAAAGATCAGGAAAAATCTCGATTTTGACGAGGTTATTGAGAATACAGAGAGATTTATAGAACTAAAAAAGAGGCTTAAAAAAAATATCTTTATAACAATCTCGATAATTCATATGAAGGAGACAATGGGAGAGATAGGGGAGTTTAAAAAATACTGGAGGAAACGGGTTGACAGGGTTTTAGATGTGAAATACAACACATGGATAGGCTCAGTGGAAGATAGAAATGCATCTGCAAACATAGGCATCATTCCGACAGGTTCACAGAAATTTAATTGTCCCTGCAAGATGCTCTGGGATCAGATGGTAATCCTTCAGGATGGGAGGGTTGCCCTCTGCTGTCTTGATTATAATGGAGAGGTCATTATCGGAGATATGGAGAATGAGTCAGTCATAGAGGTATGGAATGGCATGCCCCTGAAATTATTAAGACAGAAACAGATTGAACTGAGGTTTGATGAAATCTCCATATGCAGGAGGTGTAATCAATATATATACATGGAGGGGACCCAGTGGCAGTATATGTGGGGAGGGTTTTAACTATACTTAAATAATCAAAAAAGGCTGCTGTTCTTTTCCTCAATTCCTCTCCTTTCGTTGACTGAGAGGAGTATAAGCATCCCTGCAATAAAGAATATGATAACGGAAAGTATACCCTTCTGGATGCTTTTCGTAACATGTATTATCAAGCCATAGATGAGGGGTCCGAATATTGAAGCAAATCTCCCTGAAATTGCATAAAATCCAAAGAACTCAGCACTCCTTCCCTGAGGGGTCAGCATCCCTGCCATAGAACGGCTTATTGCCTGACTCCCTCCAAGCACAAGGGCGGCAATTACACCTATGAGCCAGTATTCAGTTTTGATATCCCATATAATCCCGATGAAATATGCCCAGACAGAAACAAGACTCCAGATTATGAGGGAGATTATTATGGTTACTTTTTTCCCTATGGTATCGGCAATCTGACCGAAGGCAATTGATCCAACGAAGGCAATCCCCTGAATCATGAGAAAATAGATGATGAGCTCCCCTGTCTCCATGTTTACTACCTCAGCCCCGAAAATCGAAGCCATAACAATAGCTGTCTCAATACCGTCATTATAAATAAGAAAGGCGAGTAAAAATTTACTGAGTTCTCTATAGTGCTGTATGGTTTTGAAGGTCTGGGTGAGTCTTTTTATTCCAATCGAAAGGTAGGATTCCCCTTCTGCAAGTCTACTGCCAGGGGATTTTTCCTTTACAAATATAAAGGTCGGAAGAGAGAATATAAACCACCATAGGGCAACAGAAATAAAGCAGTCCTGAACACTGAAATAACCCTCTGGAAGGCCTATCAGAGTTGGGAATTGAAGCATTATGAGATTTATAAAAAGAAGGAGCCCTCCACCGATGTATCCAAGCCCCCACCCTAAAGATGAGATTCTTCCGATATTATTTTCAGTAGAGATATCTGTCAGAAATGAATCGTTAAAAACAACTGAAGTTGAAAAACCGATAAGGGCAAAGATAAAAAAGAGTGAGCCAGTCAGCCAGTCACCTGCGCCAACAAAGAACAAGAGTGATGTAAAGAGGACCCCAAGATAGCAAAAGATAATCTGAAATATACGCCTTTTTGCAGAGAAGTCTGCAATCGTTCCTAAAAAAGGGGAGATAATGGCAACTACGAACATCCCAATTGAGACTACAAAATTCCAGAGTGCTGCACCTGGGACATTGATTCCCAGGATATTAACCCCCTCCTTCCCCCTCGCTACAATCTGTGCAAAGTATTTGCTGTAAAGGGCTGTAAGTATAACTGTAGCGAAGGCGGAGTTTGCCCAGTCATACATCCCCCAGCTTACAGTTTCAAGTCTTACTATTTTCTGTTTGTCCATTTTTAATACACTACCATTGAATTCTTAGACAATTCAATGAGATAATTTATGTAATCATTCACATTTATAATAGAAATATTTTGTTAGATAAGGAAGGTTTTTTAAAGATAAGGTTGTGAGAAAATACCTTTTTTTCTTTTAAAAAGATGGTAGGAAAAAGATGAGAGGATTATTCAACAGCCTGTCTGAGAGACTCACTCGGTTTAAATCTTGGAACCTTCTTTTCGGATATAGTTATGACCTCACCTGTTTTTGGATTCCTGCCTTTCCTTGCCTTCCTTTGTGCTATTGAAAAAGTTCCAAAACCTGAAATTGTCACCTTCTCCCCCTTTGATAAAGCAATTTTAATAGCATTTATAAATAAATAAATTACCTTTTCAGATGTTTTTGATGAAATTCTTTCCCCGTTTGCCATCATTTTAATAAGTTCGGACCTGTTCATTTTAAACCCTCCCTATTTTTGAGATTCTTAAAAAGACCATTTAAATTAAATACAATAATCATTCCAAGTTAATGTTTCTTTAAAATATTTTAGCTTTTTATAAACATCAAATGGTTGGCATTTTGGTGGAATAGGCGGCAGATTTTATAGTGATTTGAAGTGTATCTTAAATATTATAGGTGTATGAAAATTTATGATACACTTAAAATATTCATAAGAGAATTTTCATGAGAAATCAAAAGGGGTGTATTAAAGGAATAAAAAGTAATATCTTATATTTTCAAAAACTTAGCCAAGGCAACCATTCTTTTGAGTCTATACTTTAAACAATGAAAAACAATTTCATATCTATAGTAACGGCACTAAATAATATTACATACAGCTATTAATTTACCACGAAGGACATAAAAGCCAACTAACAACTAACCACTGACAACTAACAACAATTATTAGTTGTAAGTTGTAGGTTGTAGGCTCAATGTTTTCGTGATCTTCGTGTACTTCGTGGTGTATTGTAATTCATTACATTAAGTTATTTATTGCCATTATTATATGTTTATGAGTTTTCTATCTTTCCACAAGAGTCAATTATGAAAAAAATCCTTGTAACCCGCACTGACCGTATAGGCGATGTAGTCCTATCTACACCTGTACTTAAGTCCCTTAAGAGGAGCTTCCCATCCATGTTTATTTCTGTCCTCGTCAGGAAATATACACGGGATATCGTCACAGATAACCCCTGCGTGGATGAAGTTATTATATTTGAGCCAGAGGGGAGACACAGGACAATCAATGGAATCCTCAGGCTTGCAGAAGAGATAAAAGGGAAGAAATTTGATGCAGCACTTTTACTGTTTCTCGATTTTAAAATAGGCCTTCTCTCCTTTCTCTCCAGAATTCCTCAGAGGATAGGGCCTGCAACTAAACTCGCGCAGATTTTTCTCACCCATACTTTACCTCAGCACAGATCAAAGGTGGATAGGCATGAGGTTGATTACAATCTGGAGATGGCAGAGGTTCTCGGTGCAAAACCCATACGACAATCCGAGATATATATTCCTGATGAGGTTACAAAGAGGGTAAATGATATTTTTTCTGAACTCAGAGCCCCGATTGTAGGGATACAACCCGGTAGCGGAGTATCTGCAAGAAACTGGAGGCCTGAAAGGTATGGCGAACTGGCGAATAAGATTATAGATAAGACAAACGCTGTTATTTTTGTAACAGGGGGACCAGGAGAAGAGGGGCTGGTGGATGAAGTTATTAATAGCATTAAGTGGAAGACCTCCCCTTCATCCCCTGGGAAAGTTTTTAAATATATCGGTTATGGCGGGATTAAAGAGCTGTCAGCCATTATAAAAAGATTTAATGTGATGGTGGGGCCCAGTACAGGGCCAATTCATATTGCATCTGCAGTTGGGACGCCTGTAGTTTCTCTCTATTGCCCTATATTTGTATGCCAGCCAAAGAGGTGGGGACCAATTGGTGAAAATGATATTGCCTTAACCCCGGATGTCCCGTTCTGTAAGAAATGTATATTTGAGAGATGTAAATATTACGATTGTATGGACAGGATTGATATTGATAGGGTTTTTGATGAGGTTTCTAAAAGATTATGGGTAAGATAATTCATGAATTGAAAAAGGTGTCTGGTAGACTTTTATTTCCAATCCTTATTTCAAAGAAAAAGCCCTATAAAGAATCCCACCTGCCTTTTTTCTCACCCGCCAGCGGGAAGTCTGGGATCCCCTGCCCCACCACGCTGATTGGAGGAGGGGCTGAAAAGGTTTTGATATTCAAGGATAATTCTATAGGGGATTTTTTATTATTCAGCGGGATACTGAAATTTTATATCAAACATTTTGGCGACAGGGTATATTGTCTTGTAAACAGCAGTGTGGAAGAGGCGGCAAAACTATATATGGATAATGTTATAGTTATGGACAATAGAAAATATTTTGCCTCTTTTAAATATAGATATAGGTTGCTTAATCAGTTAAAGGACATCGGTTTTGGGACAGCAATAAACTCAATACTTAATTCATCTGAATCCCGTGATATTTTGTATATACTGAAAATCCACTTGACTTATCTCTATGGGGGCGTAGTGATGGAGCTGAAAAGACAGAGACGGTGGAAAGATATAGCCAATATTATACCAGCACTTAAAATGTTTGATGATAGCGGTATGTATACTAAAATTTTAAGTCATGAAAAGTATTTTATGGAGAGGATATTGAATGTTGAGGTAGCTGATAAAGATGTTAAACCTTATATTCCCCTGAAAGATACCTTATCTGAAGGGATAATCAATAAGTTTTCACTGCAAAAGGGCAGGTATATTGCGTTTTCTTTCAGCTCTGCTTCTTTGAAAAAGAATTATCCTGCAAATAAATTTATGGAGGTAATTAAATATTTGAACAGACGGCTCAATATGGATGCTGTACTTATAGGTCATGATCAATACGACTCAGTTGAATTATCCGATTTTGTTATTGATTTGAGGGGGAGAACCTCTCTGATTGATGCCTTTAGTATTATCAAACATGCAAGATTTTTCATTGGAAATGAAACAGGGACTACCCATGCCTCATGGATAATGGGGGTGCCTACGGTAATGATATATGGGGGTGGTCATTTTGGCGGATTTATTCCACAGCATGATAGCTGCCGCATAGTATACAAATACAGGGATTGCTTCTGCTGTAATTGGGGGTGTAAATATAATGACATCCCTGTTAGATGTATAGGAGAAATTAGTGTTGAAGATATTATAAAGGTTGCTGAAAAAGTATTGTCATGAGTCAGAAAAATGTTCTCACTTTTTGCAGAAAGGCTATAAGCTTTGGATTTTATTCACTTGCATTCTTCTCCCCCTTATCCATATCAGCCACGCAAATTGCATTATCCATCATACTTTTATCATGGATTGTTTTAATGATTTCAGAAAAGAGGGTCATCTTTGCAAAGAATCCCCTCAATTATCCAATTTTTGCGTATGTCTGTGCAGTTATTATTGCCTCCCTATTCGGGGTAAACTTTATCCATAGCCTAAAATTAATAAACAAATTATGGATTACCCTTACATTTTTTGCAATGCTGACTTTCATTGAAGATATGAGGATATTAAAAAGGCTTATCCATATCCTCTTAATTGTCACATCAATTGCCTCTGTTTATGGGGTGCTTCAGCATCTCTCCCCGGGTCTTGATATAACACGTCCAGAAGGTAAGAAGGTCATCCAGTGGACCGTTGAGGGAGGTATAGCATCTACAGGGTTTTTTGACCACCATATGACCTACGGGGGGTTTTTATTACTGGTTTTTTCCCTCAGTTTCAGCTTATCTGTAGTCTCACTCACCACAAAACTATTACCCCAGGAAATGGGATTTGATAATAAAGGTCTAATGTCAGGAGAGTCATCTCATATTTCATCAATCTTTTACACCCTTTTAACCACCCTGATACTGGGCGGTCTCATATCATCAATGACCCGCAATGCATGGTTTGGGTCTTTATGTGCAGCATCTTTTATAATCATATTGAGCACAGTACCTATCCTCTTTCGTTCAAAGAGGATGATTGGTTATTCTGGGGCTGGATTTATCCTCTTATCTGTCACTGTATACTCATTATTCACCTTCATCTTCCCCCTTCAGTCCCCTCTCATATCTCGTTTTAAAAGTATCTTTGATGTTTCAAAAAATGTAGAGAGGCTCTATATATGGAAGAGCTCAATAGACATGATAAAGGACCATCCCCTTACCGGTGTAGGCTTTAATAATTATACTGAGGCAATAAAGGGTTACAGGAGTAACTATAGCCATACATTTAGCCCTGGTTCTGATGCACATGCCCATAACAATATCTTAACCCAGACTGCTGAACTGGGAATAATAGGGCTCACTGCCTTTTTGTGGATATGGATTAGATTCTTTAAAGAGGGGTTGAGGATGTATCTTAATCCCCCCAGCCCCTCAAAGGGAGGTGAAGGGGGATTTCAGAGGGCTATTATCATCGGTGGCCTCGGGGCTATCTTTGGATTCCACATAGCAGGCATGTTTGAAGGTAATTTTGGAGATGCAGAGGTGGCAACAATGGTGTGGTTCACAATGGGATTGGTATTCTTAATAAATAAGAAAGAAGAGGTTTAATGTTTTTTTGAACTATTTTGTTGATGAAATCAGTTCAAAAATACCTCTCCGTATCATCATCACAGCAATCGCTGCAAGGAATATACTCATTATCTTTGCAAAGGCCTTTGCACCATTTTCCCCGAGTATTTTTATTATCATATCGGACTTATTAAAAGTTATCCATACTATAAAAAGATTAATCAGGATTGAAGAAAAGGTAGGGAGATAGCCATAGGTATCTACAAGAATTATTATGGTAGTCAATACCCCGGGTCCCACAATCAAGGGCATACCGAGGGGTACTACGCCGATTGATGAACCTTGCATCCTCCTGGCATTCTCTGGAAAGAGGAGGTCATTGATTGCCAGAACAAAGAGGACTCCCCCTCCGGCAATCTTAAAATCTGATACCGTTATACCGAGTACACTGAATATGAATTTTCCTACACCGAGAAAACATAAACTTACTATAAATGCAGTAACTACAGACTGTTTGATGATAACCCCCTTTTCACCCGCCCTTAACCCTTCTGTCATAGAAAGAAATATGGGGAGTATTGCTATAACATCTATAGCTACAAATATAGGTATTACTGCAAACAGAAAATTTGAGAATTCCACTGTTTTATATTAAAAAGCCTGATAGAGAGTTTATTTCAGAGGGATTGCATAGATAGAGGATAAATTTCAGAAATATCCTATATCTCTTCCCATCGTTTTTTCATACCTCTTTTCTTGCAGTTATGAGAAGTAGTAAAAGAGAGGCTATTATTGCTAATAGTGCACCAAAGGAGAAGGCAAATTTTGCACCAAAGCCCTGCCAGAATAGACCCATTAAAATGCTTGCCGGCAGGAGGGATATCCCTACGGCAAAATGATATAACCCGTAGGCAGTCCCCCTCTCTTCAGGTGAAACCATATCTGAGACCAATGCCCTTTCTGTCCCTTCAGTAAGCCCAAAATAGACACCGTAAAGGGCGAAGAGTATCCATACCTGATAGGTCTCTGTTGCAAAGGCAAAGGCAAAGTATATAGCACTGTATACAAGCCATCCTGAAATTATTACATATCGCCTATCAATCCTATCTGATAGTGCACCCCCTGGCATAGAGCTCATCATTTTAACAATATGAAGTAAAAGCCACAGGAGAGGTATCTGGATGGATGTCACACCAAGTTTATGAGCCCTTAAAATTAAAAAGGCATCACTGGAGTTGCCGAGTGTAAAAATAATGACAATAATAATAAATTGGTTAAGCCTTGAATCTAAAATGCCCCTCGCTGCTTTAATTTTACTCATGACCGGATTAATACCCTCCCCTGAAGGGAGAGGGGATGGATAGCCATAGCTCGCAGGTTTCTTTATGCTGAAATGAATGGATTTATTTGACGGGACTGAAGACCTGTCTGTAAAAGGGGTAACCTCACTGACAAAGAAAATGATTAAAATAACCGATACTATACCCGGGATTGCTGCAACCCAGAATATAGTGCGGTAATCCAGGGTAAAGGAATATAAAAGGAGGGTGGCTATCAGGGGACCCATAACAGCCCCAGCATGGTCCATTGCCCTGTGGAACCCAAATGCCTTCCCCCAGACAGAGGGATGACTTGAATCAGCAATGAGGGCGTCCCTGGGTGCTGTCCTTATCCCTTTCCCAACCCTGTCGGAGAATCGAATAAAAAGGACATGCAGCCATGAGGATGCAATTGCTACTAACGGTCTGCTTACTGTTGATAATGAATAACCTGTCAGGATTAATACCTTCCTCTTTTTGACCCTATCGGAGAACCATCCTGAAAGGAGTTTCACTATACTGGCAGTAGATTCCGCAACCCCCTCAATAATACCAATGAAGGCTGGTCCAGCATTCAGGATATTGGTTAAAAAAATGGGGAGGAGCGGATAGATCATCTCACTGCTTACATCAGTGAAGAGGCTCACGAGTCCAACGATCAGGACATTTTTAGTAAGTCCCTTTATAAAGGTATATTTCACAGGTTAATCACTTATCACTAAACTGCATCTGAGTTAGAACAATTTCAACTGTCTATGCTCAATTTGATGCTGATACTTTATGTATCGTCTTATTACATCAGCGGTTACTTTGTCTCCAACTGTTCGGACAAAGTAACCATCGCTCCAAAATCCTCCACCCCAAAGATGCTTCTTCAGCCAAGGGTATTCTTTGAAAATCTTGCGAGGGCTTATACCCTTCATTGTATGCACAATTCGTGCAGGAGAACACTTCGGTGGAGCACTCAAAAAAATATAAACATGGTCTGGCATAAGTTCCATCGTATCTATCTCAAATTCGTATTGTTGGGCTATTTCCTCGAAAAGCTCTTTAACTCTTTTCTCCACCTCATTTTTCAAAATACACTTGCGATACTTTGGAATTCAGACAATGTGATATTTGATGTCATACACCGCATGTTTCGTAGCCTTAATTCCCATGCGGAATATTTTAACATAATTCGTGCCTTCGGCGCGTGGGCATTCAACCCCGCCCTAAAGAGTGGGGCATTCTGCCCCAGGTTATTATAAAAATAGGTCTTACCTTGCTTAATTTTATAATACTTCTTATG
>JACQQJ010000019.1 GCA_016207035.1 Nitrospinota bacterium
TATATAACATATATAACATATGTAACACATGTTATATTAATAGACAAGAAAATTATTAAAATCCTCATGATGTTGATCTTAAAGAAAAGGGTTAGCGAAAGGTTGAGAAATTTACAGTAATTTAGCACATTTCGAAAAGATTTTTCTGGAAGGGGGGAATAGGAAAAAGTTAGGTTTTATTCAGGTTTGTCTTTTTCTTTTGATGATTTTTCTCTGTTTTTTTCTCTCATCTTTTCTCCAAAGGTATATAAATTTATACGATAGGTTAAATATGCGGCTAATATTATGCCCCCGATTAAAAAGATTAAAACAATTGCCCTGTCCATTCTCCTATCATCTCCTTCAAATCCCATTTAATCGGCAGTCTCACAGACTCTCCATTTTTTTCAAAATCAAGATACCCATTTTTTAAGCCATACAAAAATACATCCCTCGTAATCTCCACATCCTTTATGCAATATTCTATAATCTTATCCATCTTCCCCTCCTTGAACCACTGGAGAGACAGAAGCCCATTACCACTCTTTTCTCTATTGAGGGTCTTTTTTGCAATCTGATTAAGGCTCACCCTGTAGCCAAGCCTGTCCCAGACATCTTTAAGGATATCAAAACACCTGACCCTGTTTTTTAATTCTACTGTCGTATAGGGCTGTAATACTGCAAAATCAAAATTGAGTATATTAAACCCAACTACCAAATCTGCAGAGAGTAATTTTTCTACCAATTTATCAGCGCCACTTTCAAGGTATGTATAAAATTTCTCATCGAGGCTGTCATATATAATCCCGACAGCCATTTTCATAAGATGCTTATTTTCCCAACCGCCGACATCAGCTGAACTTCTCTGTGTCTCAAGGTCAAAATAGATTATCCTCTTCTCTTTCATACCTCCCCCACCCTGTGTAATTTCATCATATTTGTTACACCCTTTCGGGATATGGGCATTCCCATTACTATAACAACTGAGTCACCCCTCTTTGCCAGCCTGTCCGATACAAGATCCCTGTTCATCTCTTTTATCAGGTCATCTGTATTTTTAATAAGACCCATCGTTTTTGGCATAACACCCCAGTAGAGTTTTAATCTCTGCATGATATTTTCATAAGGGGTATAGGCAATGACTGGCATAGAGGGTCTCTGTTTTGATACGAGAAGGGCTGTAGACCCTGATTGGGTAAAGACAACAATCAACTTTGCCCCTATCTCATGAGCTGCATGGACTGCCGCACTGCTTACTGCATCAGGAAAAGTGTAGATTTTGCTTCGCCTCTCATCAGTAGAATATCTATAGAATGAACCATCTTCTGCGGCTGATATTATCTTTGACATCATCTCCAGAGACTCCAATGGGTATTCTCCGGATGCGGTCTCTCCAGAGAGCATGACAGCATCTGTCCCATCAAATATTGCATTTGCAACATCTGAAGCCTCCGCCCTTGTAGGGCGGGGGTTGTCTATCATAGACTCAAGCATTTGTGTGGCAGTTATAACCGGCTTCCCCTTTTTATTTGCCATATTAATTATAGTCTTCTGTATAACAGGAACTGCCTCAGGTGGCATCTCCACACCCAGGTCCCCCCTTGCAACCATAACCCCATCTGCCTCATCCATAATTTTCTCAAGGTTCTCAATAGCCTCAGGTTTTTCCAACTTTGCGATAACAGGTATAAATACCCCCCCCTGTTTACTGCTCACAGGGGCAAGCTTTTCTTTGATTATATCCTTTACCAGCTTTACATCTCTTTCACTTCTGACAAATGAGACAGCCACATAATCAACCCCATGTTCAATCCCAAAAATAAGATCTTCAATATCCTTCTCTGTTATGGAAGAGATGCTAATTTTGATCCCTGGCAGATTTATTCCTTTACGGTCTGTTAAAACACCCCCATTTATCACCTCACAGATTATATCCACCCCTTTAACCTTGTTTACTCTCAGGCTTATCAGTCCGTCATCAAGGAGTATCCTGTCACCTCTCTTCACATCTTTTGCCATGGCAGGATAGGTAGTTGAAACTATCTCAGATGTGCCAATTACCCTTCTTCCTGTCAAAATAAATCTATTCCCGGATTCAAGGACTACCCTGCCCTCTTTCAGTAACCCTGTCCTTATTTTTCTCCCCTGAAGATCCTGAAGAATCGTCACGACCTTTTTCAATCTCCTTGAAAGACCTCTGACATGCCTTATAACCCTCTCATGACCTTCTTGAGTTCCATGAGAGAAATTAAGTCTTGCCACATCCATACCCCCTCTGATGAGTTTCTCAATCATCCTCGGAGAGTTGCTTGCAGGTCCAATAGTGCATACAATCTTTGCCCTTCTTATAGGTAACATTGGCATTCTGGGAGCAGCGGAGAATCCCGCCTTTACCCCTCAATTGATGAATAATCCTACCATAGATTTGGAAAATCTTTCAATCAAAGTATTCGTTCAGGGCTATGAATGAAAAAAGGGAAACTATCTACAGACTCTATGATGAGGTTATTGATTTATTTGTTGATACAGGGAGGTTAATATCTCTATCATCTTAACAGATACTGGGGGTATTTATTATCTGTCCATACAAGAAAAAAGAGTATTAATTGACTTGAGGTATAGGAATTTCAATGTTGATAGCGAGGCTAAAGCCTCGCACTACAACACGATACATTTGATGAAGTGTAGTGCGAAGCTTCAGCTTCGCCTAATTTAAGAAAGGGCAAAGGAAGGGCGGTTTTTTAAGCCAGAATCATGCAGGGGAGAGGATTAAGACCTTCTCTGTTTTATTTTAAGTCGTATTTCAATTGTGCTACAGCTAAAAATAAAAATTATTGAGGGCTTAATATGGCAAAGACTGCAATGGTAAGGGCAAGGATAACACCTGATTTAAAACCAGAGAGCGAGAAGATACTCAAAAAGTTAGGACTTACCTCAACAGAGGCTATCACCATGTTTTACACTCAAATCAAATTATACAAAGGCTTACCCTTTGATGTGAGGATACCTAATAAAACTACACTGGATATCTTAAAAAAACAGATGAGGGTAAAGAGCTTATTAAGTGTAAAGATGCGGATGATATGTTTAGAAAGTTAAGGATTTAATGCTACAGCCTTTTTATACAAAGTAATTCAATAGAGATGTAAAGAGGATACAAAAATCAGGTAACAAGGATATTGAGAGATTAAAAGAGGTTATCAAGACATTAATCGAAGGAAAAAAATTAAACCATTTCTATAGAGACCATCCATTAAAGGGAAACTTCAAAAACCGTAGAGAATGCCATTTAAGGCCAGACTGGTTACTTGTCTATAAGATTGTTAAAGAAGAAGGGATTATCATCTTTGAAAGAACTGGCAGCCATAGCGATATTTTTGGATAAGATTTTCAGTAGATAGGATAGGGTAGCTCCTGGCGAAAGGAAATCTCTTATCATTTCCTGGTTCAGTGCCTGAACCTTTCGTGGCAGGCATTGCACTTTTTAACCAACTGAGAAAGATATGTAAGTGCCTTATCCCTGTCTCCTTTCACGGCAGCATCCGCGAGGGCGTCTGCCTTTGTGTGCATCGCCTTACCGAGGGCAAAAAAGTCTTTATCCCCGGCCGAATCTCCGAACATTGCACACATCTTTTCCTGCATATCGCTCCACCCAAGGTCTTTCGTCGCAATTGCAGCAGCCCTCTCCAGTTCATTTCCTGCCAGGGCAGCGGTAATCTCGCTTACCGTATCCATGTGTTTCCGCATTATCTCTTTATGCATCACCTTCATAGGCTCAGGCATCTTTAACTCAGTCCGGCTATCTGTTTTATGTCCGCCCTGTTCCATCATCATCTCATGCATCTGTGAATGGTCTAAGGCAAAAGCAGCGGCTGTAAGAAAACCGATTAATGTTATAGTAAATAGAACAAACTTTTTCATGTTGATTCTCCTTTTCAGATTATTGTATTTCAGGAATCAGAATTTCAGGGACAGTTTGATTTGGTAGCGGGGGGAGGATTTGAACCTCCGACCTTCGGGTTATGAGCCGATTTAAAAGGATAAGCTACCTTAAAGGAAAATATAGCAGATTCAATATTATCAAGTCAAGAGAGAAAAATTGCTGTTTCTTTCCTTTATGGTGTTTTAGGGTATTTTATATTATTCCGTTAGAAAACGGTTAGAAAGAAAACAGACCCCAGTATCTTAACGGATGCTGGGGTTTTTATTTTCAGGCAATACAGGGGATACCAGAGTATCAACCAGATTGAAAAAAAAGGATGAGGCTGGTTATTAGATTGTTAGTTTTTTTATCCTATTTGTAAGCTCCTGCTATCTTATCAGCTATCCTTCGTACTATTTCATCTTCTTTAAGATATAAACCAGGGGGATCTCCGATTGTATAACCATATGAACCTATAACCTTTCCTGAATCAACATCAACTATTTTAACAGTAGCAGACATTATTTGTATCATGCCAGTAAGCACGTTTCCCTCCTGCCTTTCATTAACAAAAATCATAGCATCTATATTAAGCATTTTGCCAACCTCAATTAATTTGTTCTCTCTCATAATTCCACTCATAGCTAATTGCTGTTCACTTAAAACACTATATAACCTTTTTCTCTCTACCATTACAAATTGTCGTTGTAGTAACATATTTTCAAGAAAATCAGCAAGAATACTATCAGAAACAATCGCCATGACTGGTTTTTTATGAGGATTTACAGGATTTAACATTCCTTCTATTTTTGGGGGAGTACAACTAAAGAAAAGAGGAAGCAATAAGGTTAATAATATTAATTTTTTCACACTTTTGCCCTCCTTTTTAGTAAATTTTCCTATCACGAGATAATCATCACTACTTTTTTAGTAAAAGATTTTGTGGACTCATCTTTCGTATGGGTTTTGATGGGCAATATATTCTCCTTTCCATTTTCTGTCAAGAGTATTTCGCTTTCCGGGTTAGGCAGTGTTTTTATTTGCAAATCAGGACATAGGGTGTGTGTGTTTATATTACCTCTTTAAGAAAAGGTAAAGGAAGGGCGGTTTTGTAAGCCAAAGTAGTTAGAATATGCTACTTGACAAATCTTTATAAAGCACCGATTATATGTAGGGGATAGGGTAGTTCCCGAAAAGCTGAAAAATCCTCATAGTAGAAAATAAACAGAATGAAAAGTTACAAGAGAACAGGAAAAAAGAAACGATTTACCCTTAAGGATTTTTATCCTGACCTTCCAGAAGGATGGGGTTTATATAGTCCGAATGAAGTTGAGGAAAAAGGTAAAACAATCCCGTTTATATATGCCTCTAAATACTATAGAGAGAAATTTCTATCTGGTGATGAAAGTGCTATTTATGATTTTGTAAAGAACTATGATAATTGTTTTAGAGAGAAATGGGTATTACCAGATGGTTCAGCAGTTGATTGTTATACTAATAACAATATTGAGAGAGGTGGTAATGGCAGGTCATGGGTAATTGAGCAAATAGAAAAATGGAAAAAGGAGGGGACTCCGGAAGCAAAGAAAAAGTTAAAAAAACTTTTTGTTTCATATACAGATAGCAGGGGTAAAGGCAAATATAATGACCCCAAAAAAGCATTGGGAATATACGAACGAATAGAAAAGGAACGGGAGACAAAAAGTGTAAGGGAGGCAGTTACGCATATCACCAATATGGGTGGGGAAGTTTTTCAGCATACAGAGAGAGATAAATATTATGAGGTTAAGAAATGTATTGAAAAAGGTAGAGAGGAAAAGGATATAACCGAAAAAAATTTAAGGTTTGAATACTTCTTTCCAACGAAAGGCATCAACATACCTATCAAATACCGAGAACATTTTTTAAAAGAACTAATACTTTATAGAGAAGTGGAACTCTTAACAAGAGGTGTTATTAGATTTCATTGCTATAGACAAGAAGCAAAAGATACTATCAGGTATCACAGAAACAGAGAGAAAACAATACCTCTTGAAAAAGCCATTAAGCAGGTAGCCAAAAGAAATAAAATTAGCCCTGCCGCAATAAAAGATATCTACACCATATATAAAGGGTATGAAGCACATAACTGAAGACATCTTGACAGCCTAAAACTGTAGTAACAAAAACCCACTTTTTAAAAACCACACACAAGACATCACTTTCATCTTATATTAAAAGCCAGATAGCATAAAAAACTATCTGGCTTTTTTATTTTCAAACAAAATGGAGGTATAAAAATGTCAAGCAATAACCTTTCAAGCCCTGCCGAATACAAAACCAGAGATATATATTTAAGCACAAGTCTAAAAGCCTGTAGCATTCCATTAATCCGTGTTGAGAGCCACGAGGGAAAAGGTTTTTTTGTCTTTAAGTATTCATCAAAGATTGATGACATCATTGCAGATTATCATAATGGGAAATTAAAAATTGATGCCAGAACTCTTTTCAATGTTTGGAAGGACTTAAAGAGCCTGGCTTTTAGTGTAACAAACAATAATCAAAAAAGTTGATTCCGAAAGAATGATGTTTTTAAGACGTGGAGGTGCAAAATGAACGAGGAAACTTTTGAAAGAGAAATTGAAGCCGAAAGGCAGGCAAAGGAGTTGCAAAAAAAACATGTTGAAAATAAGTTAGAGGCTCTTAAATACATGGACAGCAACGACATAAACACATCTGAGATTATCCTTCAAAATGAAACTAGTATCTTATTCTCTCTTGAGAGATGGGATCACATTCAGAGCCTTGACATTAAGATTGAATGGATTATTGACAGGCTTATCCCCAAAGAGAGTATAACCCTTGTCTTTGGAAAGGGAGGTATAGGCAAAACATGGCTGTTAATGGATATGGCAAGGTGTATTGGCGAAGGCATACATTATCTTGGACTTACCACTATAAAGACCCCTGTTATCTTTGTAGACTTTGAAAATCCCCTTGCTGTCCTCAATACAAGGACACAAAAACTTGGTGATAGTCAAAATGTGTATTTTTGGAGGGCGAATAATGAGAAAATAAAACCACCAAAGTTGGACAGTGCAGATTGGGAGGATTATAAAAAACTGCCCAAAGGTGCAGTCCTTATTTTTGACACACTCCGTGCCTCTCATGGACAGGATGAAAATAAATCTGATGGCATGGCACTGATTATGGAGAGAATGAAGGAATTGAGGGACATGTGTTTTACTATCATCCTTTTACATCACACCGCAAAGAACTCTGACAAGATAGCAAAAGGTAGCACTGCTATTGTAGACCTTTCAGACCACATTCTTGGATTAACACTTGTCAGAAAAAAGAAAGGTGGGCAGGATATAGTCATTGACGATGATGAGGATGATGAGGATACAGTTTATAAGTTTGGTGTCCGTGAAAAGACCCGATTTGAACCTTACCACATCTATCTTATCCTAAATCCTGATTACGGGTTTGAACTTGCACCAGACCCACAGGTAGACACCTTAAAAGAGATGCACAGGATACTTTTAGAGAATGACAGTTTAACAAAGAGTGCTTTTATAGAAAGGTGTAAAGGACTTGGCATTGGAATAAACAAGTTAAGAAAACTGGTTGAACTTGGACAAAGCAGATATTGGAAAATTGGGAAGGGAGATAAACATACCTATTTGGTTAGTCCCATTCAATTGGTTAATTCTACACCCCATATAGGGGGGGTAGGTTTAACCAATTACAAAGATACCCCAAAAAATACCCCTGTAGAATTAGACAGTCAAAACAGCCTGAAAGCCCTTGATAATACTAAATTGGTTAATTCTACGGAGGGGGTTTATCCAATTAACCAATTAAACTTGATGGAGGGGGTTATATGACTGTAAAAATACTCCCCTTGATTAACCAATTAAAAACCATAGGATATGACCTTTACCTTGAAGGTGAGAACCTAAAGTATAAATACCATGCCTTGATAGAACCACCTAAAGATAAGGTTATGCCCTTGCTGAATACCCTCAAGGCAAATAAAGAGGCTGTAATAAAAGAACTGAAAAACCATAACCCCCTTAAACATTGCACATGGCTAAACAAGGATGTCCCATCTTATGAATGTTTTGACTGGTGTTTTAAAGCAAATAGGACACCTTCCACCTGTGAACACTTTAAGGCGTGGTGGAGAGAAAGGGAAAAACAGCTTATAGAGGCGGGGGGTTTCAAATGCTGATAACTGCAAGAACTCTTTTATATAAACTGTCCAGATGGATAAGCCTTATTTCTAAAGCACTAAGGGTGATGTAATGATTAAATGGCAGAGAACATATGAAAAGTTTAAGAGGGGAGAGAGATTAACACACAGGCAATCTATATTAGCACAATGCTATATCTGTAATGGTGCCGATGAAGGCGGTGTAGACTGTCAAGGCGAAACGACCCTTAAATCCTTTTTGTAGGTCTTTTCGTATATCATCCTGTAAAAAAGATCCTTTTAATAATCGGAGGCATATTAGGGGATGTAATTAATGGGTCGAGGGAGCGAAAATGCCCATACCCCCCCCATGTATCTTATCAGAAGTAAAACATATAAGTAATTGATAGTAAAGGGATTAGACAATTACAGACGCATGATTTATGAATGGTTTTGGCAAGTATAGGGTCGCTTTGTTTGGTTTTATGATAATAATTAGCGTTATGGATAGTCTATTTTTTATATCTATACAGATGTGTATACATTTGTATATACATCTCCAGCGATGGACATGAGGATTGAATGAGAGCAGAACTAACATTACCACCAGAGCTTGTTAAAGAGATAGCTAAAGAGGTTGCAGATATTCTTAAACCTCTGCTGTCCAATAATGGCAAGTATGAGGGAGAGGATACCCTATTGACTACCAAAGAGGCGGGCAGACTGTTGAAGGTATCTAAAGGGCAAATATATCAATGGGTAAACAATTCACAGCATAGCTGTGGAGACTTCCCTTATTATAAAGCAGGTAAGTTACTCCGATTTTCTAAAAAAGCACTCCTTCAATGGTTAGAAAAGCGTTAGAAACCCTTTATAACTCTTTGATATAAAGTTACTTATCAATAGTCTATCAGGTAATAAACCTAACGGTCATAAACATAAAATAATACTTGACAAGCATTATAAATGATGTTATATACATATAAAAGCAATTAACAGATAATAAAGGGAGGTTAGAAATGGTTAAACAGATTGCTGATATTAAGCTGTATTCAGTTGAAGACATTCATAAATCTTTAGGTATCAATGAAAGAACTATCCGAGTATGGTTTAAAGAGGGGCGTATTAAAGGAGTTAAAATAAGCGGTGAGTGGCATATCACAGAGGAAAACTTAAAAAAGTTTCTTAATGCAGAGGAAGGGGGTGAGATAAAGCATGAGAAAAAGACAAGGCACTTGAGGTCATTAAAGCAAACGAAAAAGAGAAAGGGGGATTTATGAAAGGCAGTATTCAAAAAAAAAGTAAAATCTATTATGCTGTTATTCCTCTCAATAGTAAGCGTAAGTGGATACGGGGAGGGGATACAAAGAAGGATGCACAAAGGGTATTAAATGATAAGTTAGCCGAGATTAATCAGGGAACTTACAGGGAGGTTATAAAGGCAACATTCATGGATTTTTCAGAGACATGGTTAAAGGATTATGCAGAGGTAAAGGTTAAACCCTCTACTTTTGCAGGCTATAAAGATATTATAGCAAAATTGTTAAATCCTACCTTTGGATACTTCAACCTTGTAGATATAACCACAGGGCTTTTACAGGCTCATATATCCGAGAGACTGAAAACTGTATCAGCAAAAACAGTATGTAATGAGATTGTGGTTATTAAAGAGATGTTTAAACATGCACTCCGATGGGGATACCTGAAAAGCAACCCTGCTGAATATCTGGAAAGACCACGATTAACAAAACCTGAAATTGAAATCCTTAATCCTGATGAAGTGGAAAAGCTGTTAGAAATTTCTAATCATTACAGGATTGCATTTTTGACAGGCTTTCAAACAGGAATGAGGGCGGGTGAATTGTGGGGTTTACAATGGACTGATATAGACTGGAATTCAGCACAGATTCATGTCAGGCGTTCACTATGGAAAAAACAATTCCAGACACCTAAAACTAAATACTCAATCAGAAAAATTGACATGACTGAAAGGCTTATCCATGAACTTAAAAGATGGAAACTTGCCTGTCCTATCAACGAGGATAATATCGTTTTTCCTTCCCCCGAAGGTAAGCTATCACTCCATGATAATGTAGTAAAGAGATATTTTAATCAGGCATTAAGAAAGACAGGATTAAGACAGGTGTCATTTCATAGTGTAAGGCATACCAACGCAAGTATGAGAATACAGGCTGGTCAGAATATCAAATACATTCAAACTCAATTAGGTCATGCAAGTATAAATATCACTCTGGATATATACGGACACCTGTTTAATGATGTAAACTTTAACAGGCGACAGGTAGAACTTTTTGAGAATTCTTTTAAATCCGTTAGAAATCCGTTAGAAAATCGGCAGGATAAAGAGGCTCACTCCTTGCAAACCCCTTATTTATTTGGTAGCGGGGGGAGGATTTGAACCTCCGACCTTCGGGTTATGAGCCCGACGAGCTACCAGCCTGCTCCACCCCGCGATTTAATTTAATTCTATTTTATAAATACAGCTTTGTCAAGTTTTTGATAACCTGTGTTTTGATAAGCTGCCCATTCTTTTATTATTCCATTCCTTTGAGAAGCTCGTCCACAACTGAGGGGTCAGCGAGGGTGCTTATATCCCCCAGGTCCTTCGCATCACTACTTGCGATCTTTCTGAGTATCCTCCTCATTATCTTACCGCTCCTTGTTTTAGGGAGTCCAGATGTAAACTGAAATCTGTCAGGGGTAGCAATGGGACCAATGGCAGATCTGATGTGATTGATAAGTATCTTCTTAAGCCCTTCTGATGAATTATGTCCTTCTTTCAAAATCACATACACATATATACCTTCACCTTTGATCTCATGGGGGAATCCAACAACTGCCGCCTCTGCAACAGCACTATGACTCACCAGCGCCGATTCAATCTCTGCTGTCCCGAGTCTGTGGCCCGATACATTTATAACATCATCTATCCTCCCCATGAGCCAGTAATCGCCGTCTTCATCAATTCTTGCACCATCACCCGTGAGGTATTTACCGGGGAACTTCGAGAAATAGATTTCACTCATCTGTCTGTTTTCTGTATCCCCGTATGTCCCTCTCATCATTCCAGGATACGGTTTTTCTATAACAAGGTATCCACCCTCATTCATACCTACTGGCGAGCCATCTTCTCTTAAGATTGCTGCTACTACCCCGGGGAATGGTCTATTGGCAGAACCTGGTTTTAATGTCATTGCCCCTGGCAAAGGGGATATAAGGATACCTCCTGTCTCAGTTTGCCACCATGTATCGACGATGGGAAGCCTGCCCTTGCCAACATGGGTGTGATACCACATCCATGCCTCTGGATTTATTGGCTCGCCGACGGTCCCGAGCACCCTCAAAGATGATAGATCATGCCCTGTAACCCAACCTTCCCCTTCTCTCATGAGTGCTCTTATAGCAGTAGGTGCTGTATAAAATATATTTACCCTGTGCTTATCAACAATATCCCAGAATCTCCCTGGATCAGGATAAATGGGAATACCCTCAAACATGAGGCTTGTTGCACCTGCTGACAATGGACCATAAACAATGTAGCTGTGTCCTGTGACCCATCCAATGTCTGCTGTGCAGAAGTGGATGTCCTCATCTTTATAATCAAAAATCCATTTGAATGTGAGGTTTGTAAAGAGTAAAAATCCACCTGTTGTATGGAGGACCCCCTTTGGTTTTCCTGTGGAGCCTGAGGTGTAGAGGATAAAGAGGGGGTCTTCAGCATCCATCCATTCAGGTTCGCAATAATTTGAGATATCAGATGCAGCAACCTCCTCATGCCACCATGAATCCCTGCCAGGTTTCAAATCAATACCATCAGTTTTTTTTACCACGATAACCCTTTCCACAGTCGGGCACTCCTGAAGGGCTATATCAACATTTATTTTCAACGGGACAAATCTCCCCCCTCTGATACCTCTGTCCGCAGTAATTACAAGCATTGACTTACAATCCTGAATCCTGTTTCTCAGGGACTGTGCACTAAAGCCGCCGAAAACTACACTATGAATTGCACCAATCCTTGCACATGCAAGCATGGCAATGGGAAGCTCAGGTATCATGGGCAGATAGAGTGTTACCCTATCTCCTTTTGTAACTCCATTTTTTTTAAGGACATTGGCAAATCTATTTACTTCATAGTAGAGCTGCTGATATGTGTATGTCTTATAATTACCATCGTCTCCCTCCCATATCAGGGCTGCCTTATTCCTTGTCGGTGTATGTATGAATCTGTCCAGACAGTTATATGATGCATTCAGCCTTCCACCGATAAACCATTTTATAGAGGGTTTTTCAAAGCTCCATTCAAGAACCCTATCCCATTTTTTAAACCAGGTTATCTGTTTTTCTGCCATTTCAGACCAGAAACCTTCCATGTCTTCAACTGACCTTTTATATATCCTTTTATACTCCTCCATACTTTTGATATGGGCCTTTTCACTGATTTCCCTTGATGGTGGAAATATCCTTTTTTCATGCATTAATACATCAATATCTACTTTTGCCATTATCTAATTCTCCTGCAAAATTGACCTGTACAGCCCTATTGTCTTTTCTGAAATAGAATCCCAATTAAAATCTCTCCGAATAAGTTCCTTCCCTCTCAATGCCATATTTTTTGCATCTTCTCTGTTATTCAATATATTTCTCATAGCCTTTAAAAGTTGTGAGATGTCCTGGTATCCTACCATAATTCCACCATCAACCTCTCTTAAAAAATCTGCAATGCCGCAGTTTTCTGTAATGACTATTGGTGTCTGACACGCTATTGCCTCCAGCGGGGTAATGCCAAATATCTCATGTCTTGATGGATATACAAAGATGTCCGCATCCACCAGGGCAGCAATCTTATCCTCACCATAAAGTCCATCAATCAGCAAGAATCTCCTATTCATATTGAAGAGGTCTATAAGTTTTTTAATCTCTTTTTTGTATCCATCATCAGGACCTGCTATAACCAGAATTGTATCCTTATCTTCTCTTGATAGGATAGCAAAGGTATTTAAAAGAAAATCTATACCCTTTATGGGGTTGAGCCTTCCAATGAAAAGGATAATTTTTTTATCTGACAAACCGTAGCGACCTCTGAACTTCCCTTTTAGCTGTTCTGCATTTTTAAATTCAGATAGATCTATTCCATGGGGAATGAGACTTATCTTATCCTCTGGCACACCCATATTTATATACTGTCCCACCTCTATCCTTGAAACAGCTACTGCCCTTTTTATAGATTTAAGGATTTTAAAACCTATAGATATGTCAAAGAGACCCTTGAGAAATTCCTTTCCCATAATTCGCAATACAGAACCATGGGCAGAAAGGATATAGGGGATTTTATATCTTGTGAGATAAAAATATGCAGCTGCATTCTGGAGTGTCCTGAATTCATGGAGGTGAACCATATCAAAGTGGTGCAGGTTTTTTTTGAAAGCAATTGCCATACCAGGCGAAAGAAATACCTTTTGATTGAAGGCAATTCTGTTGCTGATGTTTTTGAAATATTTTACCTTTATCCCATCAACTTCTGCCTCCTGACATCCTGGCCCTTCACCTCTTTTAATATCAAGCCTTTTATTTTTATCAAATACATCTGTTGTATAGACAGTTATATTATGCCCTTTTCTCGCCAGCTCCCGGCATAGCTCAAAAACAACCTTCGGGGTGCCACCATAAGACCATGCAGGATAAAAATATGGGACAATGTGGAGGATATTCATAATAAGGGTTTTATCTGCTTATCCCAAGGGGAATTTGTGTCGTTATCTGTTCAACAGGACTTTTTTCCAGTTCTACACTACCAACCTTTAACTTCAATATCTGTGGCAGGTAGAGTCCTGCCACCATAAAGATGAGAGAACCAAAGGTCAGGACTGCATAGTGAAGTGGATCTTTTATGTAATCATTGGGCTTACCAAAGAAGAAACTGATAGTGCTTAAAATGAAGGTGATTAGTGATAAGGTTACGATTAATGGTGGTCCTCCTTTCTCCATAAATCGCTGAGGAGAAAAACGGCTGAGCCTCTTCTCCAATTTTTCTTTAGCCCTCTTTGCCTTGTTGTGGCCATGATCATTTGCAAAACAGTTATTAAAGTCCTTCATTGCATCATATAATATCCCCTCATCCTTTATTGTTTTAGAGGTCTCATAGAGCTTTATCCTGGCATATGCCCTTGAATAGTATATGGCAGCTAAATCCCTTTTCCTGAGCCTCTTTGAACCTATTTTTAATTGTGATATCTTTATACCCTCTGTATAGTGGTTTATAGCCTGGTCATACATATCTATATCACCGTCATCTCCCATAGCCGTATAGACTTCACCCAGCCCTATTTGTGACTCTATATGGTTTTGGGTAATCTTCAATATATTTTTATATTCACTTTCGGCTTTTTCTTTCAGGTTTACCTTGAGATACACCCCTGCCAGGTTACTTCGCACTGTGAGGCTGTATGGATTCAGTTTTACTGCCTTCTCAAAATATTGAATTGCATTTTTAAAATCTTCCTTATGTGTATATAAGACCCCTAAATCAAAATATGGCATTTCCCAGTCTTCATATTTTTTAAGAACACTTAAAAAATTCTCTTCTGCCCTTTGATATTCTTCCATTATCAAGTGCATCTCCCCAAGTTGAAGAAAGGTTTGCGCATCCTCCGTCTCTTTGATACGTCCTTCCAATAACATTTCGGCCTTCTTATAGAATTTCAATGCCTCCCAAGAGTTTGCAGCCTTATTATCATAATCCCCATTTTTATTCATCTCCTCATCCCTTTTTTCAAGATACAAATTGACGAGACCAATTAAAATACCTGTATGGTCAGGGTCTAACTCAAGCCCTTCTTTGTAAATCTTCTCTGCCTCAACCAATTCACCAAAAGTATCATGAAGTATTTTACCAAAATACTGAAAGTAGTTTGCATTATGAGAGTTTTTTGCCCCCTCTTTCCCCTCTTCATAAGCTTTTTTAGTCTTTTCCCACTCTTCTCTACTCTCCTTATATTTACCCTGTAACCAGAGACAATAAGCTCTATTATGATATGCATAATAAAAATTGGGGTCTTTCTCTACTGCAGTCTTATATCTCTCTATTGCCTCATCGTATCTCTTGAGTTCTGATAGGATAATTCCCCAATTGTAATAGGCAAGAGCATAGTTAGGGTCTTTCTCTGTAGCAATCTTATATCTCTCTATTGCCTCATCGTATCTCTTGAGAATATGAAGGGACAAACCCCAGTTGTTATAGGCAGGAGCATAGTTAGGGTCTTTCTCTACTGCAATCTTATATCTCTCTATTGCCTCATCATATCTCTTGAGTTCTGAAAGGATAATTCCCCAGTTGTAATAGGCAGGAGCATAGTTAGGGTCTTTCTCTGTAGTAATCTTATATCTCTCTATTGCCTCATCATATCTCTTGAGTTCTGAAAGGATAATTCCCCAATTGTAATAGGCAAGAGCATAGTTAGGGTCTTTCTCTGTAGCAATCTTATATCTTTCTATTGCCTCATCGTATCTCTTGAGTTCTAAAATGGCATTACCCCAGTTGTAATAGGCAAGAGCATAGTTGGGGTCTTTCTCTACTGCAATCTTATATCTCTCTATTGCCTCATCGTATCTCTTGAGATAATGAAGGGACAAACCCCAGTTGTTATAGGCAAGAGCAAAGTCGGGGTCTTTCTCTATAGCTTTCATGTATGACCCGCATGCCTTGAGATAATTTCCGTTATTATAATAGGCATTGCCAGCCTCAAAATATTTTTGAGCCTCGTTTTGATTTTTCATCTCATCTAATCCTTTAATTTTTCTACTTGTTCCCACACTCTGTGTAGGAACATAAAACAAAGTGCGTCCAGTATTGCATTCCCACGCTGAGCGTGGGAACGAAACGAAAAATGCATAAATTCAATTCTGTCCTGCGAGTCGGAATCCGAGGACTTTGACCCCGTCGACGGACGTGCCATTGACACGAATGGATGTCCGCAGATCCCCCGGCTCGTCGTCCCAGCTACCGCCCCGTAGGACACGGTATGAGCCGCTTAATGGTCCCTTCGGATTATCTTTAGGGCTATTTCTGTAATAGCTATCTCCATACCAATCACTGCACCACTCCCATACATTTCCGCTCATATCATATAAGCCCAATCCATTTGGCTTCTTCTGGTTCACAGGATGGGTCTTACTTCCCGAATTGCTGCTATACCATGCATATTCTCTAAGTTTTGATTCACTGCTTGTCCCTGCCCATTTCTCATCCTTCCCTCCGCTCTTCGCCGCATACTCCCATTCAGCCTCAGTTGGTAATCTATAATTTTTTCCCGTCCTCTGATTCAATCTCTTTATAAACTCTTGAATATCATTCCAGCTTACCTGCTCAACAGGGCAATCATCGCAACCTTTGAAATATGATGAATTACTCCCCTGCTTACTTCCTGCAGGGGCAGGCCCCATTATTTCAACCCACTGTCTTTGTGTTACCTCTGCCTCCCCCATATAAAAATCATCTACACATACTTCATGAACAGGTTTTTCATCATTATCTCCATCTCCAGAGGTATCTCCCATCTGATAACAACCTCCTTTGATAAAGATAAACTCCATACCTGTAACTGCGTCTTTGTATCCTGCTCCACCCTTCGGTTTTACTTCAATGCCTCTTTCTTCAGAATATGCGTATCCAAAAGGAATTAGGAATATTGTAAGAAGTAGAAAGATTATCTTTGTTTTCATTTTGAACATCCTTCAAATTATTCAGTTAATCGGCAAAAGTGGATAGAAAAATTAATATCTATTAAGTCCTTTATGAATAATTCCTATCCCGTAGCCAAACATACTTATGATATTACGGATTACAATTATAAAGGGATAAAGA
>JACQQJ010000017.1 GCA_016207035.1 Nitrospinota bacterium
AAGATACATTGTTTTTAAAAATATCTTCATAATAAAGCCCTCCTTAATTTAGTTGAGTATAGGGAGTTATAAATTTGAGAGTTAAAGTTACAACTTTATAACCCCATAACTTTTTCATTGATTAACTCATTTATGATGTCCCATCAACTAACAGTTGAACCCAGGTGGAGACGGCCTTCATGCCATTACGCTCCTTATTTTCCCCATCCCAGACTGCAAAGGATATCGTTTTGATCCTCCCCGGATTAAGCTGGACATCGTATTCACCCGCGGTCAACAGAGACCTCTTAAAAATAACCTTCCAGGTATCATCCTCCCATATCCCATTTCCCATAATCGCTGCCTGTACCGTTTTAGTGGTTAGGGTCGAAAACCCCCCTCCGATGAGATCCTCAATAGGTGTAGCCCTCTTGGGAATTAGTTCGAACCTTATGATAGAATCACCCTTTGGCCCTTTTTTGGCATCCTCTATTTCTGCCTTCATCCTATCAATATCTGTCTGCCAGTCTGCCTTCCAATGCCAGATATTTGAAAAATTGTCTGCCTGCCCCATACAGAAGAATGGTGTCTCAGGACCTATAGGAAACTGAATAGCAGCACCATCCCTGAACTTTTCAGGAGTAACCTTATCGTTCTTGGTACTATCTTTCCAACTTAGCATAAATGCGATCTCCCTGCCGTTGTTTATAGATCTTATCTCGATTGACTTTATCGCAGCATCTGGCCACTTTGGAAATGCCACAACTTGACCGGAGAGCGGCATTACAAGTGGCAGACTCTCACTCCAGAGCTTGGATCCCGGGTCTAATGGGAGATCCATATCCACAATTTTTGATTTCAATATTGAGGCTTGAGATGAGACAATAGGTATTTTAATTTGAATGAGTGTAGCAATTACTAAAAGTAGGGTGAGGAGATATGCTGATATTCTGCCCTTAAATAGATTCATCTTTCTACCAGATTTTATGAGATTTGAGCCTATCCGATTCTCTCATATAACTGTTGAAGATATTCTTCCTCTCTATCATATATGACGCGACGTTTACTATAGGGTCATATTTTAAATAGATTGAAAATATATTATATTATAAGTTAACATAAATGACCTGTCAAAGGAAATTCTTTGGGGTAAGTAAACTTGACAAGGAATAGTGTTTTAAGTTATTTATATAAAAAAAGTTATTTCAAAATTAACAGTTCGCGAGTTGAAATAAATCATCAGTTTCAATAGAGGTCAACTTATAACTTGAAGCCTATAATCCTATTTCTATTCTTTCTTTTCATACCTGCATGTTCACCTCATGAATCCACAAGAGATACTATCCTCACTATAGCAATTGAGTCTAATCCTACAAGCCTTGACCCACGCTTTTCAATGGATGTAGTATCAGCCAAGATAACAGCCCTTGTATTTAATGGTCTTTTGAGGAGGGACGAGAATATGAATCTCATTCCTGGGCTTGCAGAGAAATGGGAGGTATCAGATGACACTGCATATATATTCTACCTTAAAAGGGGGATACGATTTCATGATGAAAGAGAAATGACTTCGAGGGATGTAAGATATACCTTTGAGTCTATTCTTGACCCTGCCAATAAATCCCCAAAGAGAGGGGGATACGATATGATAAAGGAGATAAGAACCCCTGATGATCATACGGTAATCTTTGTCCTTAAGAAACCCTTTGCACCATTCCTGGAAAATATGACACTGGGGATTGTACCAGAACATAGCGCAAAAGAAAAAGGGGCTGACTTCAGTGGTCATCCGATTGGAACCGGTCCATTTATATTTAAAGAATGGAGACAGGATGAGGGTGTTACACTTGCATCGAATAAAGGATATTTTGAAGTAAGTCCCAGGATAGATGGTATAGTTTATAAAATAATACCTGATGAGACAATACGGGTGCTTGAGTTGAAAAAGGGGAATGTCCAGCTCCTCATGAATCCCTTAACACCTGATATACTACCACTTTTTGAAAAGAATTTAGAATTTAAGGTAGTAAAAAAGATTGGGACAAACTATTCCTATATAGGACTGAATCTTAAAGACCAAATTTTAAAAAATATTAAGGTGAGGCAGGCAATTGCCCATGCAATTGACAGGGATAGCATTTGTAAATACATATTAAAAGGACTGGCTAAAAAAACAGAGGGGATACTTACACCGTATAATTGGGCATATGAACCTGATCTGAAAGGATATGACTATAATCCTGAACTCTCAAGGAGATTGTTGGATGAGGCTGGATACAGGGTCTCTCAAGAGACAGGGATAAGATTTAGACTTATCTTTAAGACCTCCCAGAATGAGCTTCGGAAGAGGATTGCAGAGGTGTTCCAGGAGCAGCTGAGGAAGGTGGGCATTGAGATGGATATAAGGACTTATGAATGGGGGACATTCTTTTCAGATATAAAGTCAGGGAATTTTCAGATATTTTCCCTCACATGGGTCGGGATATCTGACCCAGATATATTTTACTACATGTTCCATTCATCAAATCTATCGCCTGTTGGTGGAAACAGGGTCAATTATGAAAATCATGAGGTAGATTTACTTTTAGAAGAAGGGAGACTGACCGTGAGTCCCGCGAGGAGAAAGGAGATATACAGTAATGTTCAAAGGATAATATCAGATGACCTTCCGTATATAAATCTCTGGCATTCTGTAAATATAGCCATCATAAGAAAAAATATAGAAGGATTTATCCTCTATCCTGATGAAGACATGGTCTCGCTCAAGGATGTCTATTTTATGGAGAATTCTTAATAATAAGCCCTCAGGTTTTTTGAAAAAAATTAAAATAGCTTTATGGAGAATGTAGAAACAGTCTGTAGCAACAGGTTTTTAAGACCTGTTAAAACTTAACATGGCTGCAGCGGAATAGTGGTCAAGTGGAGCGATTTGTTAGGCAAAAATAAATCTGTCCCCTTTTCCGCTTCAAATATTGTTCCCAAATATCAGATGGAATTAATTGCATAGGCGACTGACACGATGGGACTAACATTCAATTTTGCATATTAGTCCCTGAGAAAGTATAGTAAAATTAATCAAATAACGTCAAGCTATTTATTTTATTGACTACACATTCAAAATTATGCTACCGTTCAGACAATAACTGGTTCGGTTGCTTGTTTGAAAGAATTGTAGAAACTGCATCCTCGAAAAAGGAGATAGAGCGGATGTCATCAAGAATTGTGTACCCCAAAGTCGCTCCGGGAGCGTTCCGGGCGATGCTCGGCTTGGAAGAGTGCATTCACGATTTCGGGTTAGAGGCTTCGTTGCTTGAGTTGGTCAAGATGCGCGCGTCCCAAATCAACGGATGCGCATATTGCCTCGACATGCACTCGAAGGATGCACGCGCCGCTGGCGAAACGGAACAACGGCTCTACTTGCTCGACGCCTGGCGCGAAGCTCCCTTCTATACCCAGCGCGAACGAGCCGCGCTTTCGTGGACGGAGGCATTGACCCTGGTTGCCGACAATCACATCCCGGACGAAATTTACAACGAGGCCCGGCAACATTTCAGCGAACAGGAATTGGTGAATTTGAGCTTGGCGGTTATTGCCATCAATGGTTGGAATCGCCTGGCTATCGCTTTTCGCTCAGAAGTGGGTGCATATCAGGCCGGAATGGTTACCACATTGATGAACAAGGGATAGCAGGCTGTACGGTACTGGCAACCGAACAAGTCGTTCCAGCGGACCGCCTTCGGCGGCCGCTGAATTCGAGCATTAGCATCCCAAGAAAGTCACCGGGAAGTTAGGAATTGGAAGTCTGCTTCATAGTAGAGGGATTCCACAAACAAATGTGG
>JACQQJ010000173.1 GCA_016207035.1 Nitrospinota bacterium
AAAGAATCTTTTGAATAGCTATATCATCTTCAATGGCCGATACAATAGGTCTAAAGAATCCATAGATAATATCAGAGGAACTTCCTTATATAAGTCTCTGGCATTCTGTAAATGTAGCTGTAATGAGGAAGAATATAGATGGTTTTGCCCTCGATCCTGATGAGGACATGATTTCGTCAAAAGATGTAAGTATCAAACTACAATGACAACACTGGCCAAAGCTACCTCACCAGATTACGCTATTCCTTTGCGCCGGCTTTTTCCAGCATTTGGACTATTTCCCGGTTGCCCTCTTTTTTCATCAGTTTTAATGCGGTATTTCCAAATCTGTTTTTTATTTTGAAGTCCGCATCTTTATTTAGTAACAGTTTGACAATATCCTGATAGTTGTCCTTTGCCGCCCACATTAAAGCAGTCCACCCCTGCTCATCCTGTGCATTCATATCTGCCCCTTTATCCAGCAATGCTCTTACAGTGCTAACTTTGCCCCAACGCGCCATATTGATTAAGGGAGTGCTTTTATTATACTTATCTCTGACATTAATATTCTTGGTCAGTGGCAACAAAAGTTCTGAAATCTCTTCAAGCCCGTTTGATGAAGCCATCCATAAAGCCGAAACCTCGTTGTCGTTCTCTACATTAGGGTCAGCACCTGCATCAAGGAGTATTTTAACTATATCAATATGATTCTTTTCCGCTGCTTCCATTAAGGCTGTACTTCCATGATTATCTTTTTTATTTACATCGGCACCGGCATCAAGTAATACCTTAACAATATCCAGATAGCCTTTATCAGTCGCCAATGACAAAACAGGCGTGCCATGTGTGTCTTTAGAATTAGGAGCAGCACCGGCTGAAATCAGTTTTTTTACAATTTCTGCATCAGCTGAAATGATTGCAAACAGCAATGCCGACTCTCCGTATTCATTCACATAGTTAGGGTCAACCCCTTTAGACAGGAAAGAGTTAACCTCATTTATATTTCTTTCCTTAACAGCGTTAAAAAAAGAGTCAGCAAGATATTTATCTCCTTCGGAGGGCTTTTTTAATTCGGATGGATAAGCATCAGCAATAAAAACTAATACAACTGTAACAGCCAATAATGCTTTTACACCACAAATCTTGACCATTTTATCTGATAATTCTTAACTACAGAGTACACAGAGAAAAAGGATTCTTCTTTTTTAAAACTCTGTGAATTCTGTGGTTTATTTACGAATTTTTATATAATTTTGCATTTTTAATGAGCAATAGCCTTTACTGCATTAATCAATTTATCAACATCACCCTCAGTATTAAAATATCCCACACTTATCCTCACTGTCCCTTCAGGGAATGTCCCTATTGTCCTCTGTGCGTTGGGGGCGCAGTGGAGTCCGACACGGTTAATAATATCGTATTTCTCGTTTAAAATATTCCCTACCTCAGCAGGGTTTTTCCCCTCAATATTAAATGATACAACTGCTACCCTGTCTAATGGGTTTAGAGAACCATAGAGTTTCACCCCTTTAATATTTTTAAGCCCATTCACAATTTCAGTAGTAATATGCAATTCCTTATCCCTGATTTTTTTCAACCCCTCATTCTGTATAAACTCTATTCCAGCACCAAGCCCGGCAATACCCGGAGTATTCAAAAGATAGAAAATTGCTTTTCACGAGCAAATCATACCTCTAAGAAAATTTGGTGTCAAATGAAATTTGGGGGAATTTGGGCTGTGAAATATGGCAGGCTTGTTGCGTTATGCTTTTAAACGGAAAGGGGAGAATGCTGAATAAAAACATTTCAGCACAGGTTTTAAGACAAAAGGGATTGAGAAGGGAAAAAGTAGATATTCTATGGAAAAATCAGGACATTAAAGACAGAACTCTCCTCTTAGAGATTTTTGAGTTTCTCTCAAATATCCCTGCAATAGACCTCTATATTCGGGATGTAGTCTGAAAAACAACCCCCTTCATCCCCCTTTTTTAAGGGGGACTTTGACTCCTTTTCCCATAGAGTTGTGAGGACAGGGGGTGGGGAACGGCTTGGTGAACGGAGCAATCCCAGATGGGAAAGAATCTTTTGAATAGCTATATCATCTTCAATGGCAGATACAATCTTCATCTTTGCCCCACATTTAGGGCAGATTAATGGGTCAACTTCATAAACCTTACGAATCAACGCTGCCTATCGTTTCCTGCAAGATTTTCCATTTTAATCTATTGGCTATTGGCCAAATGGCATCTATTATTATAAGAGTTTGCAGGAGCCTTAAAGA
>JACQQJ010000178.1 GCA_016207035.1 Nitrospinota bacterium
ATTACGAAAAGAAAATGGAATTAAGGCAGTATTCAAGAGGGTGGATACCTGTGCTGCTGAATTCATAGCACATACCCCCTATATGTATTCCACCTATGAAAAAGAATGTGAGTCTGAGCCTACAGAGAGAAAGAAGATAATGATACTCGGAGGGGGTCCGAATAGGATTGGTCAGGGTATTGAGTTTGATTATTGCTGTGTCCATGGTGTCTTTGCACTGAAGGAGGATGGATATGAGACCATTATGGTTAATTGCAATCCAGAGACGGTAAGCACAGATTATGATACCTCTGACAGGCTCTACTTTGAGCCCCTCACCTTTGAGCATGTAATGAACATTGTGGATGTGGAAAAACCTGATGGTGTCATTGTGCAATTTGGCGGACAGACACCCCTTAAATTAGCAATTCCGCTTGATAAGGCAGGGGTCAAGATAATAGGGACATCTCCGGACAATATAGACAGGGCAGAGGATAGGGAGAGATTTAAGGTGCTGCTCCATAAACTCAACCTAAAACAGCCTGATAATGGCACAGCTACTTCGCAAAGGGAGGCGGTGGAGATTGCAACGAGGATAGGCTATCCTGTGATACTGAGACCTTCCTATGTCCTCGGTGGCAGGGCAATGGAGATTGTTTATGATGATAATGCCTTAATCTATTACATGACCCATGCTGTTCAGGCATCACCTGAGCACCCTGTCCTGATTGACAGGTTTCTGGAGGATGCAATTGAGATTGATGTGGATGCAATTTCAGATGGCAAAATTGTTGTCATAGGGGGAATCATGGAGCATATAGAGGAGGCAGGAATTCATTCAGGGGACAGTGCATGCTCCCTTCCACCATACTCACTCTCAAATAAACTGATCCATGAAATAAAGAGGCAGACGACTTCCCTTGCTAAAGAATTAAATGTTGTTGGTCTTATAAATATTCAATATGCAGTTAAAAACGGTGATATTTATGTCCTTGAGGTAAACCCGAGGGCATCAAGGACAATACCCTTTGTAAGCAAGGCAATTGGGGTTCCGCTGGCTAAGCTGGCTGCCAGGGTAATGGCAGGGAAGACCCTACAGGAGTTGGGTTTTACAGCAGAAAAAAAGGTAGGGCATATCTCTGTGAAAGAGGCGGTATTTCCCTTCATAAAATTCCCAGGCGTCGATACCATACTTGGTCCTGAGATGAAATCAACAGGAGAGGTGATGGGGATAGATACCTCCTTTGGTATGGCCTTTGCCAAATCACAGCTTGGGGCAGGTGTTACCCTCCCCAAAAATGGTAAGGTCTTTATCAGCGTTGCAGACAAAGATAAATCTTCTGTCATAAAAATTGCCCGCCAGTTTAGAGATCTGGGATTCAACATAGTGGGAACAGCAGGCACTTCTGCAGTCCTTGAAAAATCTGGTATTGCTGTTGACAAGGTTTTAAAGGTAAAAGAGGGGAGGCCAAATATAATTGACTATATGAAAAATGGAGAGATCAGTCTTGTCGTAAATACCACCTTTGGCAAGGCTTCTGCACTGGATTCCTATTCAATCAGAAGGACAGCCCTCACCTATAACATACCATACTGCACCACAATACCCGGTGCCCTCGCCGCCGCCTATGGCATTAAGGCAATTCAGAATGGCAGTGTAGATGTAAAGTCACTGCAGGAGTATTATGAAAGAAAAATATAGAAAATGGGACGCCCATTTTCATTTTCACATTTTTATAGATTTAAAAATATGAAATACCACATTACATGGCTTCCAAAGGAAAAGATATTTGCAATGATCAATAAGACTTTACCCCACCGGAACTGTAAGTATTTAAAGACAAATAGGGAGATAATGAGTGTTATGACTGACTCAACAATAGAAAGATAAATGCCAAAACCTCTGGGGTCCCAATAAGAGATTGGGGAAATGAACTTATAGTTTGAGAGAGGGAAGAAATGGGCATGGGCATCCTCCATATGGAGAAAAAAGTCCTCAACAAAATGCAGAAGATTCGCAAGGCAAAATATCAATAACCCTGTTCTGGAAAGGTAATAGGAAATACCGGCTATAATTAAAAAAAGTGGGATGGAATTAAAGATATTAAAAAACCACTGCCAATTATTCTGAAAGTACAGGATTCTCCAGATTGTGTCTTGCGGGCTTGGAACAATCCATGTGTTCCATGCAAAGAAGATAATAATCGGTATATCAGGCAAGATTGAGCCAGTTACTATAGAAATATTTACCCCCCTGTCCTTCGCAATCCTAGTTCCACCGAGCTTTCTTATGATAAATAGATTGACAATAGCGTGGTTCTGGGTATTCATTATTCCGGAGAAAAATTCACCACCATCCCTTCCTCTTAAAAAATAAAAGCATAACCAATGCAATGATGCCCATAAAAACCATTGTAAAAGTGAAGCCGTATGATGATTGAAGAAAGGGCATATGGGAAAAATTCATCCCGAATATCCCGGAAACAAGTGTAAGGGGCATCAGGATGGTAGCAATAACAGTTAAGACCTTCATGACTTCATTAAGTCTGTTTGAAACAACAGAGAGATAGGCTTCCATTGCACCACTTAAGGTATCCCGATACGATTCTATAAGTTCTGAAATCATAAACAGATGGTCATAGACATCTTTAAAGTGCAGTCTGCACTCAAAACATATCTGCTTATGTTCCCCGCTGCTTATATTCCTCAATATCTCTCTCTGGGGATGGATAATCCGCCTTAAATAGAGAATATCTTTTTTCAGGGCAAAGAGCTTGTTTAAGACCTTTTGGTCTGATCGTGCGAATATATCTTTTTCCAGGGCATCAACCTTCTCACCAAGGTCATCTATGATTGGAAGGTAATTGTCAACAAGTGAGTCTATAATCTTGTGCATGAGAAATTCAGTATCCTTCTGCATTATTGAGAAATTTCTTTTGCACCTTTCAATCACTGAATCAACGCTCCTGAAATAACCCTTGTGGAAGGTAACAAGGTGATTTTTACCAAGGAATATGTCCAGGTCGTGGGTTTCAAGTTCATCCCTTTTCAGAGCATCAGCATTGATGCCATGAATAACAACATAGAGGTATTCCCCATAGTCATCTATCTTTGGATTCGGCACGGTTGATAGACAGTCTTCGATGGCAAGGGGATGGAACTTAAAAACCTCTGTCAGGAGAGAGATTTCTTTGTCTGTGGGATTATAGAGGTCAACCCATGTAATGGTGTCCCTATCAGAAAGGGATTCAGGAAGCCCTTCGACAGTTGGTTCCTTGAGGTCGCCTCCCTTTGTGCAGGAGATAATAGAGAGCATATCAGGATTTATACCATAATAAACTTTTGATTGCTATAATAACTCATTCCCCAAAATCCTAAACCTGTTCCTGACAGGTTCAGGAATCGGATTTTGGGCATTCTTTAAATTCTATCTTCTGGTATATTAAGAATGATAATTTTATGCGGCCCTTTGATATTATAAAGAAAAAAAGAAATGGAGAGATACTCACACCTGAAGAGATAGATTTTTTTATCAGGGGAATCATAAAGGGTGAAATCCCTGACTATCAGGTAACAGCCCTTTTAATGGCAATATATTTTAATGGAATGACAGATGATGAAACATACCACCTCACAACCTCAATGATAAATTCTGGCAAGGTTTTAGACCTGTCAGATATACCAGGTATAAAGGTAGATAAGCATAGCACAGGAGGTGTTGGAGATAAACTCACATTGACAGTAGCCCCTTTAGTGGCATCAACAGGTATTCCTTTACCTATGATTGCAGGAAGGGGATTAGGACATACAGGCGGGACAATAGATAAACTTGAATCTATACCTGGTTTCAGGACTGACCTTAGCATAAGTGAATTTATAGAAAATATAAGGAAGATAAACCTAAGTATAATTGGGCAAACATCTGAAATTGTGCCTCCTGATGGAATTTTATACGCCCTGAGAGATGTAACTGCTACAGTAGAATCAATTCCACTTATCGTCAGTAGCATCATGAGTAAGAAACTTGCAGAGGGAATAGATGGACTTATCTTAGATGTTAAGACGGGGAGTGGTGCTTTTTTTAAGGAGTTCGAGAGGTCGATGGAATTGGCAGATAGTCTTGTAAAAATTGGTAAAAAGATGGGGAAAAAAGTTGTTGCCATTATAACTGATATGAATCAGCCATCAGGATATGCAGTTGGAAATACACTGGAGGTTATAGAGGCAATTGAGGTGCTAAAAGGTGTAGGCCCTGATGATATTAAAGAACTTACCTTAAATATAGGTGCATGGATGCTTAAGATTGGTGGTGTCGCAAGGGAAATTGAAGATGCGATTAAGATTCTAAAAAAAAATTTAAAGAATTATAAAGGACTGGAAAAATTCAGAGAGTTGATTAAATCCCAAGGTGGTAATCCTGACATTATTGAAAACTATAATCTGTTTCCAAAGGCAAAAATTATAAAAGAGGTTAATAGCACTTTGTCAGGATATATACAGAAAATAGATACTGAAAAGATAGGAATAGCTGCCTGTATTCTTGGTGCCGGTAGATTGAAAGTAGATTCACCTATTGACCCAACAGCGGGTCTCATTATAAGAAAAAAGATAGGTGACAAGGTAGAAAAAGATGAACCATTGATTACCATACACTCAAACAAAAAGGAAATTGTGCCTGAAGCGGAACAACTCATCGTGAGTGCTTATTTCATTAATATGGATCGTATGGAAAAGCCGCCGCTTGTTTATAAGGTATTAAATTAAAAAATAATCAGCTCCCTATATACATGAAATCATACATCCTCGAATAATGGGAATAAGAGATTTCTCATGAATCAAGGCTGAAACATGTTAGGAAAAATCTATGTATAGTCTGAATTGAATTCTGTGAAGTACTGAAATTTTTAAGCCTTGCTTATTATCTTTTCAAATACCTCAAAAATAATCTCTTTCCCCCAGTCCCTTGGACCAATAGTCTTTAAAATCACATTACCATTTTTATCAATGATAAATGTCTCAGGGACACCTGTGGTTTTGTATAGTTTTGAGGTTATACCATCAGGGTCGAGGAGGGCTGGAAAAGTTAAATTATACTCTTTCATGAAGGGCTCTACAGCATTCTTGCCATCTTTATCAATACTCACGGCTAACATGATGAAATCCCTGTCCTTGAATCTCTGATGGAGTTTTTCCATTGATGGCATCTCATCTTTACATGGCTTACACCATGTAGCCCATATATTGAGAAATACCACCTTTCCCTTAAAGCGTGACAGGGTGTGATTAACGCCATTCAAATCCGGGAGTGTAAAATCAGGGGCAGGGGTACCTTCAATCTTTGAATCAGTTACTTTAGGAGGCTCTTTAGGAACACCTGTCTGACCAGCCTTCCAGATTAAAAATGCAATTGCAAGCCCTAAAACAAGAACTATAAATGAGGCAACATCACTTTTTTGATTGTTGATATTTGACTGCTGATAGTCTTTAACCTGTGTGGCTGCCATGTTTACTAAATTCTTTATCCACCTTTGCCTTTATATCAGGTATTGAATATCCCTTTTTATAAAGGTCATAAGACATAAATACCTCATTCTGACATATATCGCAATTCGCACCGTGCTCATCTGTGTAACAGGTAAGCAAGGTCTTATGCATAAACTTTGGATTTTTACTGCAATCACAATAACAATATTGGGCATCAATAATCTGTGGTATCTCTGCAGCAAGCCTGTATGCCTCTGCTGCCTTGCCCTTCCACATGGATGGTGAAATGAGCGGCCGTGTCTCTGTTAGTCCTTTTTTTGGTATATATGACTGATTCAAAGTCATAACTTTTACACTACCCTTGCCTGATGACCTTGCCACTAAATATCCGAAAATAACTAAAAAGACTATTGCCGACAATATTATGGCAGTATTTGTATTAACTCCAGACCATTTTATTGTGTGCTTATCGAGCCTGTTTTTTTGAATATGGTGACTAACTATTTTACCCATTCTATATCCCTCCTTTTGTCATTGCGTGTTATGAAGTTCAGTTAATCTTAATAAAAATATATTAACAAAATTTATCATGAAAGTAAACCCCGTTAGAAAATCTTCGCCTTTCTAATGGGGTAAATATTCTGTATCAGGTTTCGGCAATGGATTAACAAAACAACTGGTTCATTGTTTTACGGTCTATTGCTTTATGTATTCTGGTTTATCTTATATTATTCTTTGTGCTCTATGGTTTTCTTAACTGTATTTTTTGAATTAATCAACTCCTCCATTCCTCCTCCCTGTTTTAAAAAGGGTGAAACGGAGGTCTCGCCCCCTCATGGTCTTAATTAAAAAAGATTCTCTCCCCTTCAGCCCTTCAATACCTTTCAAAAAATCATCTACAGTATTTATATTTTTCCCCTCAATCCATACAATTACATCCCCTGGAAATAAGTTTGCCTCACTGGCTTCAGAACCAGCCTCAACAAAGGTAACAAATACGCCGCTCTTTGTCTCCAATCTATTCGAGATATAAATATCATTGGTAATCTCCATTATATTGAATCCAAATTCTGACTCAATCTCTTTTGATTCAGTCTTCGGCTGCTTTTTAATATTTGCATAAAGCTCTCTTTTTTCACCATTCCTTATTATCTCTATTTTTACACCCTTATCTATTTCTGTTTTACCTATTAATCTTTGAAAATTTTTTAAATCCCTGTCATTCTCTGCCTCTATCGGTTGGTTATTATATCTAAAAATTATATCCCCTGGTTTTATTCCTGCTTTTGAAGCAGGGGAATCATCCATTACACTATTGACAATAACGCCATTCTGCTCTCCAATCTTCAGGTAGGTGGCAAGGTCTCTGTTTAAAGACTGCATTGTTATCCCGAGCCAACCCCTCTCAATCATACCTTCTTCAAGAAATCTATTTTTAATATCCAAAGCAATATTTATTGGGATTGTAAATCCAATTCCTCTGCCCTGTACCATGCTGTTTATACCGATAACCTCCCCCTTAAGATTTACTAAAGGACCGCCACTGCTGCCCGGGTCTATCATTGCATCAGTCTGCATAAATTCGTTTATAAGCCCAATCTGAAGGTTTCTCCCTTTCGCACTTATAATACCAAAAGAGACTGTCCCATCCAGGCCAAAGGGATTTCCAACAGCAATAACCCACTCCCCTACCTTGGTTTTGTCAGGATCCCCAAATTTTGGAAATTTAAGCATTGTATTTGTATCAATCTTGAGAAGTGCGATATCTGTAAGTGTATCAGAACCGATAATCTCTGCATTAAATGTCTTCTTCAAATTTGGAATTGTTATAGCTATCTTTTCTGCTTGAAAAACTACATGCTGATTTGTGAGAATATAACCATTCTCATCAGTTATGATACCTGATCCAATGGACTTAATCCTTTTCTGCTGACTCCTCAAAGTAGCCTCAATATGAACCACAGTAGGTTTTATATCCTCAGATACCCTGATAATAGTATTCTGAAGTTTCTCAAATATATCAAGGTCATCCGTTTCAACCTCTGAATAGGCATATTCATAATAAAAGAGAGAGGTTAAAAATAGTATCATAGTAAAAATATTTTTAAGTGGTCTCATGTTTACTCCCGTAGATTTTAAAGGATTCTTGTTTAATTTAAAATTCCAATAGAATCCCGGTATAGATTCGGAGATTAGGTCCCCCAAGATTTTCCTCGCGGAGACTTTTGCCAACAGTTGCATGAACAGATAAATGCGATAGCAAATGGTGTTTAAACCCAATATTACCAGCCAATCTATCTGAATCACCTGATTTATCATTGTTTCTCCAGTATATTTCAGAAAGTATCTTTGTCGTATAGTGTATCTCAAATTCCTGAGCAAAGGCAGAAAAAAGTATATTGTTTCTTTTCTGTCGGACTCCATTTACTTCAGGTTCACCTACAAAGGTGTATCCGAGATTAATAATAGCAGTAAACCAGTCCCATGTCTTTTGTGACCTCAGCCTGAGGTCATAATTCATCGCACCTGTTCCTAATTCTTTGGCTTGATTACCATTAGGTAGCTTAACCTCAAAAGAGGATGCAATTCCAGGAAATCTATCTGATTCTTTTAGAAATTGATATTTGGTTCCTAAAGTTATATCTCCAAGGCCTTGATTATCTTTTATAGAGAGATACTGTATCTCAGATGTAACCTCTTGCCGATCAGAAATTCCATAAACAACCTCTGTGAAAGGAATTTGTCTTTCTATGCTGCCTGTATCTTGATAAAGGGTGCCGATAAACAACTCAACATGATTTTTCTCGGCAGTAGGGACATCACCAGTAACAAGGGGAGGAACAGCGTAAGCACCCTCAGGTATAAGCATTAAAAAAATGATGGTTGAGTATAATTTAAAGTTATAGGGATAAAGGAGCGTAGAACTAACTGCATGTTGATTCATTTACAGCACAAAAGACTGAATATTGAATACCTGAGGTTACTTTAAATAGTTCATGTATAAGTTTTTTCTGATATAGGAAAATAAAATATAGACTGATAATAAATATGAGGGTTAAAACCTTTAAAAACAGAAACTTAAAATAGATTTTTGGAGTGTTATAATATTGTTTATAATGATTGTGAGAACAAAATTTTTATCTGTTGAGGCTGTTTATTTTAGGCATCGATGTTCTGATGAAACTGGTAATTAAAATATAACTTGTAATTCCCTGTAGTTATCTCAATGGTTACCATATACCATACCAGCCCCTACTTAAAGCAGGGGCTGTGGTATCTATTACTAAGAAATCCTTTTTATTCCTATCTCTACGTGTCACAAATTAAGCGTCAACATCAGATAACCCCAATCTGAGTCCTCGGAGTTTGAACCTACCCTGTCTTTTATATAATCCCCCCTGAAGAATCGTGCAAGACCGCCTTCTAAATTCAGGTTGGTGTTAAATGCATATTTAAAAAGGAGGTCTAATTCATTTCCTACACTATCCTGGGTATTTGTAGCACTCGCCGCCCTGAATCCAGTTGCCCTACCAGCTGCATTGTAAAATCCGTCCTTTTTTTGAGCAAGGTAGAAAAACCAATAATCAATATAAGTATAGAGCTTTTGTGTTGGCTTGGCATTAATACCGAGTCGGAAGGCACTAATATTTTGCCACCCTACCAAATCAGCATAACCCTGGTGTCTGTGCCAGGTTGGGTATAGCTGGTCAAAGGTCTTGTTGGTCTTATCAGTCCCATCATCATCCCCTGTTGCATAATCATATTCTACACTTACCCTTGGATCCCCGGTAAAAGGGAAGGTATATCCTCCTCTTAATGCAAGGGCATAGGCCTCAATATTTACACCCGTTGAGGCATCCCCAAATTGATATGCCCCTTCACCCATCAGATCAATGGCATCTATTACTTTCCCCTCTATCCTGCCACCGATTGTGTATCTTTTTTCTTTAATAACTTCGTTATTTCTATATAAGAGATATAAATCAATCGGTACATCAGGGATAGTTTTAATCATTGAATATAGACCATAGAAGTCTACATCATTATCTTTTCCTGTAGAAGTGGGGCTGGGTGCTGCTGAGTTTATGGTATTTTCTTCTAACTTTGCTGTCCAGAAGTCTACTGTTACAGTTTCTGTTTTGTATATTAATTTTATTGCATCAAATGCCCGTGCATTGTTACTCCAGTCTAAGTCACCTATTAAACGATGCTCTCCATAGACAAGTAATTGACGGCCAACTCTAATGGATAGAGGTATTTCCCCTATCATACCTATTTCTACATATGCCTGGTGCAAATCCAGAGCCTCTTTCTCGGATGCGGTGTAAAGTGTATCAGGGGAACTTACAGTTCCAGCTGTATCACCCTCAGCCCCCCAATACCTCGTATCCTGTATTTGGATAAAACCCTTGATATTATCATCGACCTTTGCTTCCACATTGAGACGGATCCTCTGACCATAAAATTTTTGGGTATCCGCGGTATCTTTATTAAAATCTGCATTATCCCTGTATTCAGGTCTAAACCTGAACTGCCCTCCAAAGGTAAAGTCTGCACCATTGGCATCAACTGAAAGA
>JACQQJ010000179.1 GCA_016207035.1 Nitrospinota bacterium
CTCCTGACCTATGGTTGCCAGATGAATAAATATGATTCTGAAAGAATATACGGGGTATTACAGAAATCCGGTATACGACTAACGGATAATTTAGAAAATGCCGATATCATTATTGTAAATACATGCAGTATAAGGGAGAAGGCAGAGCAGAAGGTCTATAGCCAACTTGGAAGACTCACTCCATTTAAAAAAAAGAACCCAAATCTCATTATAGGGGTAGGCGGATGTGTAGCACAAATTCAAGGTATGAAGATCCTCCAGAGGGTCTCCTGTGTAGACCTCGTATTCGGAACACTCAATATTCATAAGCTCCCCCACCTTATTCAATGCATAGAGGAAAAGAGAGAGAAAATAGCAGATATTCATAATGATCATAATGTGGAAGAGGATTCAATACCTATTCAACGAGAAGGCAATGTTCATGCGTGGGTCAGTATTATACAGGGATGCAACAACCACTGCACATATTGCGTTGTCCCCTATACGAGGGGAAGGGAAAGGAGCAGGGATGAAAAATCTATACTTTCTGAAATAAGGGACCTGACGGAACTCGGATTTAAAGAGGTTACCCTCCTTGGACAGAATGTAAATTCTTATGGTCGTGACAGAGACAATGGTATAGACTTTCCTGACCTCCTATCAATGATTGATAAAATAGACGGCATTGAGAGGATACGATTTGTTACATCTCACCCAAAAGATATATCAGATAAACTTATAGAGGCAATTGCTGATTTGTCAAAGGTCTGTGAGTATTTGCACCTCCCGGTACAGGCAGGTTCGGACAGGGTTTTATATAAAATGAACAGAGGCTACACATCTCAAGACTATCTTAAAACAATTGACAAGGTCAAGAAAAACATCCCTGAGATTGCATTATCTACCGATATAATAGTTGGTTTTCCCGGTGAGACCGATGAAGATTTTGAGGGAACAAAGGATGTTATAAAAAGTGTACAATACGATGGTATATATCTTTTTAAATACTCTCTGAGGAATGAAACACCTGCTGCAACATTTCCAGATCAGGTGACTGATGAGATAAAGCAGACCAGATTTGAGGAGATTTTAGAATTACAGAAAGGAATTACCCTTGAAAAAAATAAAAAATTAGAAGGGAGCATTGTTGAGGTACTGGCAGAGGGAAAAAGCAAAAATGATAATAAAAATTTTACTGGGAGAACGAGGACAAATAAGATTGTAAACTTTGCGATGGCCCCGCACATGAATTATGTGCGGGGGAATCCATCTCAATCCAATAATGATTTAACAGGCAGGATAGTTCATGTTAAAATAGTAGCAGGTAATTTATACAGCCTTGAAGGTATAATAAATAATAACCAATAACTAAATCAGAATAACCAAATAAAACAAAATTTCAATAACCAAACAATATTTGATTATTGGTTATTGGTGATTGGAATTTAAGAGAAGGGAGGTGTTAAAATGCTTGAGATGAAGGTGGACGGATTAACCTTAGATCCATTGACCAACACCCCTATCATTACCCTTAAAGATCATTCGGGTAAAAAGGTTCTACCGATATGGGTTGGGATATTTGAGGCAAATGCAATTGCCCTCCAGATGGAAAAGGTTGTTACACCAAGACCAATGACCCATGACCTTATAAAAAATATCTTTGTAGGGATAGAGGCTAAAGTAAATCATATTATCGTAAATGATTTAAAAGACAACACATTCTATGCAACGATTTCACTTACCCTGAACAATAATATCGTCAACATAGACTCCCGTCCCAGTGATGCAATAGCAGTAGCATTGAGGGTAAATGCACCAATATATGTAGCAGAAAAGGTTATAGATATGGCAAGGGGCATAGAACCTTTAGAATCGAATGAGATGGGCGATTCCGAGAAGTGGAAGAAATGGCTGCAGGATTTAAAACCTGATGATTTTGGTAAATCCGAAATGTAATTAAATTTTTCTCTCAATTGTTATATTTCTATTTGTAGTTTTGTTGTAATAGGTTATTAAAATCATGCAAACAGAGGACAAAAGAAACATAAAGGCACTTATTGTAGATGATGAACCGATTATAAAGAACACCCTCACAACTATCTTTGAAATGGATGGATACACGGTATCATCATTTGAAAATGGATTAGATGCACTTAAACAGGCAAAAAGGGGGAAATACGACCTCATTGTTTCAGATTATGTAATGCCCGATATAAATGGAATTGAACTAATACAGAAGGTAAAGGAGATACATCCCTACATAGCCGCTATCCTTATTTCAGGGAAGGGAAATGAACAGACTGCTGTAGATGCATTTAAAAAAGGGAATGTCAATAATTATATAATTAAACCTTTCAATGATAAAGAATTACTGAAGGCCGTTCGATTATCTATAAAAGAACAGGAAATAAAATGGAAAGAGGATAAGTTCCGGGATGAAATAAAGGAGCGGATACAGGAGGCGACCAGGCAATTAAAGCATAAAAATGAGCTTCTCAAATTAGAAGGGAAAAGGACAAAGATACTGTATGAAAAGATTAAAGAGGAACAGAAGGCTATAAAAAATAAAAATAGATTATTGCAGAGGCTTTCAATCACTGATGGTCTAACAGGGCTGTATAATCACAGATATTTTCAAAAAAGGATAAAAGAGGAGTTTACCCGTGCAAAGAGATACAATTCACCAATCTCCTGTTTGATGATGGATCTGGATGATTTTAAAAATTTCAACGATACCTATGGTCATCAGGTAGGTGATAAGATACTGATAGAATTTTCCAGGGTATTAAATAGCTCTATCAGAAATATTGATATGGTGGCACGATATGGAGGAGAGGAGTTTGTCGTTTTGCTCCCGCAGATAGATATTGATGGAGCGATGAAGGTTGCAGAGAGATTTAGAAAGAAAGTAGAGTCCCATAAATTTTTAATCACAGAAAACGCCCTTAATATTACGATAAGTATAGGAGCAGCCTCATATCCTATTCATGATATAAAAACAGAGAGGGATTTACTGAGGGCTGCGGATACTTCTCTTTACAGGGCAAAGAACACAGGAAAAAACCGGGTTGTTGTTCATACTCTAACTGGAGAAAAACCAGTTGGAGGGGGAGAAATTCTTACTATTTCAGAGAAGAGAAAGGTATTGAGTGATATTATCGTAAATATAAACAAGACCCTTTCCCTTGATGAGATATTAAAAATCTTTCTCGGCAAAATCAGTAAGGCTTATCTTAAGCCCGATATGGAGATGGTATCTTCAATAATATTATTAGATGAAAATGGTGAGCCCTGCAATTTTATAAGTGTTGGTGGAAATGGGAACTATAGAGATGAAATAATAATAAAGGCAAAAGAAGTGGTCAGGATTAAAAGTATTCAATTATACCATACGGAAGAAAATGAGAGAATCTTTAGTTTTATCCCAATAATAACAGATGAAGGGACTAAAAATGAAAAGGTAGTGGCTGTTTTAAATATAAGTACCATTGTAGAGGACACGGAATTTATGAGGGATATTACCAACCTCTTATCAATAGCCATTAAAAATATAAAGGAAAAATGTTAAAATCCGTAACCCCCTTGAAACTTCTTCTCCTTCCTTCATTTCTTATCATTTTTGCACAGGTCTGTTATGGGCAAGAAAATCTTGATGTGAGCAAAGAGAATCAAAAGGCTATCCTTCTCTATAGTGAAGCGCGGAGGGATTACTACTCACTGATCAATTCAAAAGTATTGAAGGAGGAGAGGTATCACTGGCTTAATTGTATATTAAAATTTAAATATACCTATAAAAAATATCCACAGAGCCCTGTTGCAGATAAATCCCTCTTCACCGCTGCCAGACTTTATTCAGAACTTTCAGACATCTCCTTAGATAAGCCTGTTCCTGACAAGGCTCAGGAATCTGACATTGAAAAATCAATAATCCTCTTTAAAAAGGTTATTCACGAATACCCCAGCAGCACCCTTGCTGATGATGCAGAATATATGATAGGTGAAATTTATTTCAGAACAAATAACTTTCCTTTAGCCTACACATCTTACAATACCGTAATTAAAAATTACCCGGAAGGGGATATGACAAAGTCAGCCAAAATAAAACTATCAGAACTCTTAAAAGTATTTCAACCCATTGATAAACAACCCCCTCAATCCCCCTTAACAAAGGGGGAATTAAAGGGGGTTGTTCCCTTGTCAAATAATCTTGTTACCGTGAAAGGGATACGACACTGGTCAAATCCTGAATACACGAGGATAGTAGTTGATATGGAGGATAAGGTGGATTATAAGGGGCAGAGAGTGACAAATCCCGATAGATTATTTATTGATATTTATAAATCCAAGGTATCACCTGAAATCAATGAGCCAATATCCATCAATAACGGACTTTTGAAGGGTTTAAGGGCAGGGCAGAACCAGAGTGATACGGTCAGGGTGGTTCTTGACCTTGATAGTATAGGATCTTACAGCATTATTCATTTACAGAACCCCTTCAGAATAGTAATTGATGTGGATGGTTTATTAACTGAAAAAGATAATAATGGTAATAGAGAGTCTTTGAAACAAGGAGGAGGCAAAATAAATCTGCCAGAACAAAATACCAATAAAAAAAATGGGTCTCCTTATGCACATAATACTATGAGAAAAATTGTGATTGACCCGGGACATGGAGGAAAAGATTCAGGTGCTATAGGAAAAGGTGGGCTCATGGAGAAGATTGTAGTCCTTGATATTGCCAAAAGGTTACGGGAGATAATAAAGAGAAAATCCAATTATGAGGTTATTTTAACAAGGGAGTCGGATATATTTTTAGCACTTGAAGATAGAACAACAATTGCAAATATGGAAAATGCTGAACTCTTTATCTCTATCCATGCAAATGCCAGTAGAAAAAGGTATATCAGGGGGATAGAGACATACTTTCAGGGTATCCCAAGAACTGAGGAGGAGCGTGAGACTGCTGCACGAGAAAATATGTCCGGAATAGATGGTGGAGATTCACCTGATAACAATTTATTAGAATTTATCCTGGCTGATATGAGGAGTACCTATAAGATAAATGAATCAAGCCATTTAGCAGGGGTTATGCAGGATTCACTCATTAAAGGTGTAGGTTCACATTATTACAATGTAAAGGACCTGGGGGTAAAACAGGCACTCTTCTATGTCCTCCATAAGGCAAGGATGCCGAGTATTTTAATAGAAACATCATTTATAAGCAATCCAGAGGAGGAGAAAAGATTTAAGGACCCAAAATATAGAGATTATATTGCTCATGCCATATACAACGGTATAAATTCATATTTAGAAAAAACCATAGTAGCCTATAGAATAGAATGATGCCCCCTTTTCATTAGGTTTTATCTTTGAAATAAAGGAGCCTTGTTTGAATATAAAAGAATATCTTGGTGAAATGAAAACTCTGATAGATAATACACTTGACAGATACATTCCAGCTGATACTGTATACCCGCCTGACATCTATAAATCTATCAGATACAGTCTGTTTGCCGGTGGAAAGAGGTTGAGACCAATATTGGTTATAGCATCGGCAGAAACTGTTGGTGGAAATAGGGAGGATGTACTTCCTTTTGCCTGCGCCATTGAAATGATACACACCTATACCCTTATTCACGATGATTTACCTGCCCTGGATAATGATGACCTCCGCAGGGGTAAACCTACAAATCATAAAGAATTTGGCGAGGCTATTGCCATCCTTGCAGGAGATGCCCTCTTAACTATGGCCTTTCAGATAATGAGTGAGCCTTCCGCCTTCAGCCTTAAATCTTCAACATTAATCTTAAAGTCTATCCATGAGATAGCAAAGGCAGTAGGCGTATCCGGAACAATCGGTGGTCAGGTAGTAGATATTCAGGCTACAGGAAAGAAATTGGATATACCAACACTCGAATACATACACACCCATAAGACAGGGGAGATGATTTTATCTGCGGTGAGAGTTGGTGCCATATTGAGCGGTTGTGAAGACGATGAATTACATGCATTGACCTGTTATGGTGAAAATATCGGTCTTGCCTTTCAGGTAATGGATGATATATTGGATGTAGAAGGGGAGAGTGAGATAATGGGAAAAACCAGAGGGAGTGACGAGAAAATGAGAAAGGTTACATACCCATCAGTCTTCGGTCTTTCAGAATCAAAAAAAATCGCCAGCAGATTAATTGAAAACAGTATACAATCAATGGAGATGTTTGGTGAGAGAGGTGAGATATTAAAGGATATCTCAGAATATATCATTGCAAGGAGATTTTAAAGAACAAAAACCGATAAGCCACAGAGAACACAGAAAAAGATAGATAGGAGACCAGACACCAGTGCACCAGAGCACCAGTAAAAAAACTGGTGACTGGTGCGACCCATCCACTGGATGGGTGCCCCGGACTGGTGACCTTCTCTCTGTGTTCTCTGTGAACTCTGTGGATAAATTTTTATAATTCCCTATACATGAATAAATTTTTAAATTCCATACATAGCCCCGCTGATTTAAAAAAGATAGAAAGGCATGACCTTCCAGAACTGGTAAATGAAATACGAAAATTTATTATTAATACAGTATCCAAAACCGGTGGTCATATTGCATCCAATCTGGGTGTCGTTGAACTGACCATAGCACTGCATTACATCTTTAATCCACCTGAAGATTCCATTATATGGGATGTAGGCCATCAGTGTTATACCCATAAGATCCTTACCGGCAGGAGAGACAGTTTTGCTACCCTCCGGCAATATAAAGGGATAAGCGGTTTCCCCAGAAGGGATGAGAGTATCTACGATGCCTTTGATACAGGTCATAGTGGTACATCCATATCTCTTGCGCTGGCATTTGCAATAGCACGGGACAAAAAACATCCAGGCAATTCAGTCATGGCTGTCATAGGGGATGGTTCGATGACTGCCGGACTTGCCCTCGAAGGACTTAATAATGCAGGGGTATTGAACAGCAATCTCATTGTAGTTCTGAACGATAACAAGATGTCTATCTCTCCGAATGTCGGCGCTATATCTGCCATCTTAAATAAAATCATAACAGGCCAGATGTATAATAAAATGAAGGGGGAAGTAGAATCACTCATAAAAAATATTCCTGGCATAGGAGGGCAGATGGCAAAACTTGCCCATAGAGTAGAGGATGCAATAAAAGGGATTTTTGTGCCAGGGAGATTTTTTGAGGACCTTGGTTTCAAATATGTCGGACCGATAGATGGTCATAATTTAAATCACCTGTTAGATACCTTCGAGAGTGTAAAGAGATTAAGGGGACCGATTCTGGTTCATGTGGTAACAACAAAGGGGAAGGGTTATAAACCAGCAGAAGATGGGGCAAACTCCTTTCATGGTGCTTCGCCTTTTGATGTTACTACAGGAAATTTTAAAAAGAAAAAGGCTCCCCTTACATATACAGAAATCTTCAGTAAAACACTCGTCTCCCTTGCAAAGACAGATGAAAGAATTGTAGCTATTACAGCAGCAATGTCCGATGGGACAGGTCTTGACAGTTTTGCGGTGCAATTTAAAAAAAGATTCTATGATGTGGGAATTGCTGAACAGCACGCAGTTACCTTTGCAGCGGGACTTGCCTCTCAAGGGTTTAAGCCTGTAGTGGCAATATACTCGACATTCCTCCAGAGGGCATATGATCAGATACTCCATGATGTATGCCTGACGAATCTCCCTGTTACCTTTGCTGTTGACAGGGCAGGTATCGTAGGGGAGGATGGGCCAACCCACCAGGGACTATTTGACCTGTCATACCTCCGCTCTATGCCAAATATGGTGCTTATGGCACCAAAGGATGAAAATGAACTCCAGCATATGATTAAAACTGCCATTGAATATAACGGACCGGCAGCAGTAAGGTATCCCAGAGGTAGTGGTGAAGGGGTTAAATTAACTGAAAATATAATATCAATTGATATTGGCAGGGGTGAAGTCATGAGGAATGGATATGATATAGCCATATTAGCCATCGGAAGTACAGTATATCCATCCCTTGAAGCTGCATCTATACTCTTCAACAATGGAATTGATGCATTCGTTGTAAACATGAGATTTGTAAAACCTATTGATAGAAAAATAATCATAGAATCCTGTCAAAAGACAGGTGCCCTTATCACCGTAGAGGAAAATGTCCTTCAGGGAGGTTTTGGGAGTGCTGTATTGGAGGTATTAGAAGAAGAGGGCATGAATACTATACATATGAAGAGAATTGGTATCCCTGATAGATTTATTGAGCATGGCTCCCAGTCAATTATAAGAGAGAAATATCAACTAACCCCCTCGGGTATTGCAACCACTATATTAGAATTTCTCAAGAAGAGCGGCATCATAAACTCTTTTATGCTCAGAAAGAATGCAAAGAAGGCGGTTGGATAGCCTCCTGATAGAGAGGAGAATTGTTCAGAGCCGGGAGAGGGCACAAAGTCTTATATTGGCAGGAGAGGTAAGGGTAAATGGGAGATGCATCAATAAGGCAGGTGCATTCGTAGATGAAAATGCAGATATAGAATTAACCGGTAAAGATATACCCTATGTCAGCCGTGGTGGATTAAAGCTTGAAAAGGCAATAAGAGAGTTTGAAATCACGATAAAGGATAAGATTGCAATAGATGTCGGGGCATCAACAGGGGGATTTACAGACTGCCTGCTTCAGAATGGGGCTAAAAAGGTATATGCAATAGATGTCGGATACGGTCAGATTGCATGGAAACTGAGAAATGACCCCAGGGTGATAGTTATAGAAAGAAAAAATATCAGGTATATAAAACCATCTGATATTGGTGAGTTAGCTGATATCGTTACCATAGATGTAACCTTCATATCCCTCAGATTAGTCATTCCTGCCCTTATAAAACTGCTCAAAAAAAATGGTGAAATAATTGCACTCATAAAGCCGCAGTTCGAAGTTGGAAAGGATGAGGTTGGGAAAGGGGGTGTAGTAAGAGAGGGAGAGAGGCATGAGAGGGTAATCTCTGAGATAAAAACCTTTGCAACTGATTCAGGTCTCAGGGTTTTAAATGTAACAAGTTCGCCAATTAAAGGACCAAAAGGTAATATAGAGTTTCTCATGTATCTAAAGAACAATAATTTTTAATTTATTCCATAAACATCCCCACCTCTTTCTTAAATTTCCTTGACAAAAGACTCTTTTCTCATTATCCTTCCGTTATGAGTTTTAGAGATGCAATAACACTTCTCCAGTGTGATTTAAACAGAGTTGCTGAGTATATTAAAAAAAAATATCAATCTGATGTTGCCCTGATTCCCCTTATAAGCGGCTATCTTTCCAACGGTGGTGGAAAGCGCATTAGGCCTATCCTTGTCCTTATCACCTCAAAGCTGTGTGGTTATAATGGTGGAGACAGGCATATACGATACTCATGTGTCGTAGAGTTCATCCATGCAGCTACGCTCCTCCACGATGATGTGGTTGATGATGCAGATATAAGGAGAGGTAATCTATCAGCAAATGTTAAGTGGGGGAACGACGCAAGTGTATTGGTTGGAGACTTCCTGTTTTCTGAATCTCTTTCAATAATGTCCGAGGAATGTGATAGACACATCATAAGCCTTGTTTCTGATGCAACAAAAAAACTTGCAGAGGGTGAGGTAAAGCAACTGATAAATAAATATGATCTTGATACTACAGAAGATGTCTATATAGATGTCATAAATCGAAAGACCGCTGCCTTAATATCAGCCTGCTGCGGGATTGGTGCTATTCTCGGGGGTGCGCCCCGGGATAAAACGGAGGCGCTCATATCTTTCGGGAAAAATATCGGGATTGCATTTCAATTGGTAGATGATGTGCTTGATTATTCATCAAATGAACAGGAGCTTGGAAAACCGATAGGAAATGACTTGATCGAGGGCAAGGTTACATTACCGCTGATTTATCTTTACAGGGAAGCAAATGAAAAGGAAAAAGATGAGCTGAGAGAGATTATAAATTCACCTATGATCAGTAAAGAGCAGTTAAAGAGGGTCGTATCCCTGATGAACAGTTATGGTGCAATAGATTATACAATAAAAAGGTCGAAAGAATTCACTGAGAATGCAAAAAGAGATATAGCCTCATTAAAGTCTTCCTCCCCTGAACAGTATTTTAATGCGCTGATATCAGTGGCTGATTATATCGTAGAGAGAAAGTGCTAAAAAACTTATACCTGCTTGTAAAAACAGTGCCGATGAAATCAATATAATTTTCTTTTTATCTGTATACCCTGTATTCAAATGAGTTCTCATCCATTAGTTCAGTTAGCCAGAGAAACTATTGAACTCTATATAAAAACCGGTAAAATCTTATCCCCCCCCTCCAATCTTACAGATGAAATGAAAGGAAGGGCAGGAACCTTTGTTTCAATAAAAAAATATGGCGAACTCCGCGGATGTATAGGCACCTTCTCCCCAACCCAGTCTAACATTGCAGCAGAAGTTATACAGAATGCCATAAGCGCAGCTACCAGAGACCCGCGATTCCCTTCTGTTACCCCTGAAGAATTAGATGCATTAAATATATCAGTTGATGTCCTTACTGAACCCGAAAAGATATCTTCTCCTGATGAATTAGACCCTAAAAGATATGGGGTTATCGTATCAAAGGGATGGAGAAAAGGACTCCTCCTCCCTGATCTTGAGGGTGTAAATACAGTTGAGGAACAGATTACTATTGCCAGAAGAAAGGCAGGTATACTACCAGAAGAGGAGGTTGAACTGATGAGGTTTAAAGTGATAAGATATAAATAAGATGCATGAAGCCCTCTATTATGAAAAATTGGGAGATAAAAAGGTCAGGTGTATCCTGTGCCCTCATTATTGTATTATTAAGCCTGGTAAGGTTGGTATATGCATGGGGAGGGAGAATAAAGATGGGGTACTTTATGCAAAAACCTATGCGCAGACCACATCCATAGGTGTTGACCCTATTGAGAAAAAACCCCTCTATCATTTTTACCCCGGAACAGATATATTATCCATAAGTCCTAATAGCTGCAACCTGAGCTGTAAATTCTGCCAGAACTGGCAGATCTCTCAGGTCGAAGTCCCAACCCAATACCTATCCCCTGAAAGGGCAGTAGCATCTGCAAAGGAAAATAATTCAGTCGGTATATCCTATACATATGCCGAACCCCTCATGTGGTATGAATATATCCTGGATACAGCCGCACTGGCAAGGAGAGAGGGGCTCAAGAATGTTCTGGTTACCAACGGGTATATAAATAAAGAACCACTTCTTGAGCTACTCCCTTTAATAGATGCCATGAATATTGATGTAAAGTCTATGGAAGACTCATATTACAGAAAGATATGTTCTGCAAAATTAGAACCTGTTTTAAAAACAGTAGAAATCTCCCAGAAATACTGCCATGTTGAAGTTACAAACCTTATAGTAACCACGCTAAATGATACAGATGAGCTTTACCATAAATTGACAGACTGGCTTGCTTCTGTAAATCCCAACATCCCTCTCCATTTCTCAAGATATTTTCCAAACTATAAAATCTCTTTACCCCCTACACCATTCGAGGCAATGAAAAGGGCAAGGGATATAGCAATGAAAAAGATAAACTATGTCTATATAGGAAATGTCAGCCAGGTAGAGTGGAATAATACATACTGCCACAATTGCAAGAATATCGTAATTTCAAGAGAAGGATACTTTGTCATTGAGAAAAATTATCACGGTGGGAAGTGCAATCTCTGTGGAGCAGATTTACCGATCATTGACTAATCCTCTTATCCCTCCATATAAGTAGCACAATATGTATCTGTTTCCCACACAGCTACCTTGCTTACCTTTACATCCCATGACTTTAAAGCATCAACTAACTTTTGATAGAGCCATCTGGCTATGTTTTCTGATGAGGGGTTTATTGCATCAAAGGGGGGAACCTGATTCAAATTCGTATGGTCAAGTGCCGAAATGACTTCTTCAGTCTTTTTTTTCATAAGCTTAAAATCAAGTGCAATACCAATGCTGTCCAGCTTATCAGCCTTTATACATACCTCTACCTTCCAGTTGTGCCCATGAATGTTCTCACAAGCCCCTTCATAACCTTTTAACTGATGAGCAGCAGCAAAAGATGTCCTTACACTCAATTCATATCCCATATCAAATTTTGGGTATTTCTAATTTTGTGTGGATAATGGTAAATATAAAATTACCACGAAGGACACGAAAGGCACTAAGAATTGAGATAACCCCACCTATCCTCCCCTTAAATAAGGGGAGGAATAAGGAGGGGTTCTTCGTGTTCTTCGTGGTTAATCATCCCTATTCTGTCCTTCGTGGTTTATACAAATGCCCACTCATTTTGAGAAAGAGTCAAATTTTTAACGTTTTTATTATTATAATTATAATTTAGAAACCTCGGGAATGTCAAATCACCCCTGCTGGTAAAGGATTCTTAACTTGACAGTATTACAGATGTATAGTAAATTTACAAACAATGGAAAAATTAGAAATACTATTAAAGGGGCTTTCTGATGAAAATCCCAATGTAAGAAAGGCATCAGCAATTGCCCTCGGTGAACTGCATTCCAGAGAGGCTATAAAACCTCTCATAAAACTCCTTGCGGATAAACACTGGCAGGTAAGAGAGGTAGTTGTTCATGCCTTAGGCAAAATAGGGGTAGATGAGGCTGTTGAGGTGCTCATAAAACTCCTTAATGTAGAGAAGGGGGATGTGCGTAAGGCAATCCTTGATGAGGTAAGCAGCAGGGGCGATGAAAAAAATGAGGAGGTTAAGCCCATCCTTCCTGGTAGCGGAGAAAAAAAAAGGGGGGATGAGAGCTGGCAGGTGAGAAAAACAGCAGCACTTGTCCTTTCCAATATGAAGCCAGAACTGACAATAGAGCCACTGATGCAGGCAATGGGTATGGAGAATATCAATATAAAGGTTGCATCTATTGCCGGACTCGGTAATCTCATGGCCCTGAAATCAGAAGATATGCTTATATCAGCCCTCTCCGATGAAAACTGGCAGGTAAAAAAGGCATCTGCAACTGCCCTCGGTAAAATCAAGTCTACAAAGGCTGTTAAACCGTTAATAGCCGCCCTTTCTGACAGCAAATTCTCTGTCAGGATTGAGGCACTCATTGCACTGAATCATATAAAGTCCCCTGAATCTATTTTGACAATGATTCATATCCTATTAAACGATGAAAATGACGATGTGAGAAAGACAGCAGCCATAGCACTGGGTAATACAAAATCTGAAGAGGCTGTTGCGCCTTTAATAAAGGCATTACTTGATATAACCTGGCAGGTAAGAAAAGCGGCCGCTACCTCTCTCGGTAATCTCAAGTCTGAATTGGCAATTGACCCCCTTATACAGTGTTTTGCCGATGAAAATGAAGAGGTCAGGGTAGCTGCATCAATGGCATATATGAGGATAGTAGGTTGATAGAAAATAATAAAAGTAAAGCAAAAGATGCAGAGAAAAATAACAGTCTTCAACTAAGAATAAATGAACTTGAGGGTTATATCCGCGAGATAAACCACAGACTTAAGGCTGCTGAAGCTGCCACTGAAACCACAAAGATACTCTCCTCGGAAATGCCACTGAATACCAAGCTCCAGAACAGTCTTTTTATTATACTGGAGCATATAAATGCAGACAAAGGGTCACTGATGTTAGTAGATACAACGAAAGGTGATGAATTGGTTGTTGTAGAGGCAGCCACAAAGGATGGGCTGAACCCAAACCTTGTGGGAAAGAGACAAAAGATAGGAGATAGTGTGGCAAGCTGGGTTGTCCAGAACAAGAGGTCCCTCCTCATAGAGGATATTACAAAGGACCCCCGATTCAAATACAGGAGTGGGACAACTAAATCCTATGGCAGCAATTCCTTCCTCTCTGTTCCATTAATGGGTGATCAGGGGAAGGTAATTGGTGTATTAAATGTAAGTGATAAGAGGGGGATAGGGATATTTACGGAGGGGGATATTGGAAGCCTTATACTCTTCTCAGATAAAATAGCACCCATAATCGTTTACAGTCAACTTCATGAAGAGCTAAAAAGAAAAAATGATGAATTGCTTGAACTCCAGAGGTTAAAAGAGGACCTGACGAGTATGATAGTTCACGACCTTAAAGGTCCTCTGGGAGAGATTATGTCCAACCTTGACATCCTTACCTATAATCAGAATCTGTCATCTGAAGACAGGGAAGTCCTTGATACTTCAATTCAGGGATGCGTGAATCTCCTCGGTATGGTTATGAACCTCCTCGATATAAGTAAAATGGAAGAAGGAAAGATGAGGCTCAACAGGGAGGAATTTAATCTGTCAGAGCTCATTCAGGGAAAAATAAAGAATATGAATGTCCTGGCAATCCAGAAGGAGGTAAGAATAAAGGCAAATTTATCTCATAATACAATATTAATTACATCCGATAAAGAGATAGTGGAGAGGATTATAGCAAACCTTATTAATAATGCCATTGCATATTCATTCCCTAAAAAGGAGATAGAAGTAGAGGCAGGTCAGGAAGGTGATTTTGTCAAGATCAGTGTAAAGGATGAGGGAAAAGGGATCCCAAGAGAGTTTCATGAAAAGATATTTGAAAAGTTCAGTCAGAGGACAGAGGATGGTGTAAGGAGGAGGAGCAGTACTGGACTTGGTCTCACATTCTGTAAGATGGCAGTAGAAGCCCATGGAGGAAAAATATGGGTTGAGAGTGAAGAAGAAAAAGGGAGTACATTCTCTTTCACATTACCCATGAAACTGTGGTAACGGCATTAAATAATATTACATAAAGCTCTTAATTTGCCACGAAGGGCACGAAGGACACGAAAGCTAACTAACAACCAACCACTGACAACTAACAGCAAAACTAACAACAATTATTAGTTGTAGGTTGTAGGTTAAATGTTTTCGTGATCTTCGTGTGCTTCGTGGTGTCTTGTAATTTATTATATTAAGTTATTTATTGCCATTATTATAAAATGAGAGTGGGGTGTAAATTCCTTATAACTTATTTGCACCCCTGTGAAGAATTTTATGCCTGCAATAAATAAAAAAATGAAATTTTTAATCGTCGATGATATGTCCAATATGAGACGGACAATAAGGAATATGCTTCGTTATCTTGGTTATGAATATATTTCAGAGGCCGAAGACGGTAATACAGCATTAAATAAACTTAAATCCGAAAAGGCTGACTTTATTATAGCTGATTGGAATATGCCCCGAATGTCAGGCATTGAACTCCTGAGAATGCTAAGGGATAATGAAAATCTCAAGGATATACCCTTTCTCATGATTACCGCTGAGGTAGAGGCATCACAGATACTTCAGGCAGCAGAGACAGAGGTGGATGGATATATCATAAAGCCATTCATTGCAAAGACATTAGAAGAAAAGATTACCAACATTCTTGAAAAGAGGTTAAATCCCGCCGAAGTTGATAAACTCATGAACAATGCGATGAAATACTCTGAAAACAGGGAGTATCAAAAGGCAATTTTCATATACGAAGAGGCGCTGAAGCTTAACCCAAAGAGTGCGAGAATACGGCACGCAATAGGACAGATGTATGAAAAAATGGGTATGGATGAAAAGGCACTCAATTATTATGAAGATGCATTTAAAAACAACCCACAGTACATAAAGGTTCATCAGAGTATGGGGGATCTTTATTTAAAAAAGGGTGATACAGGGAAGGCTATTGAGGCAATTGAAAAGGCTGTACATATCAGTCCAAACAATCCCCATAGGCAGGCACAGCTTGGGAAGATTTATCTCTCTAAAGGGGATATTGAAAAAGCGGGCAAGGCCTTTAAAACGGCTATCAAAGTTGACCCTAAAAATGCAGAACTTCAAACAGATATAGGAGAGGCATATCTTCAGAGCGGACTTGATGAAATGGCAGCAGAGGCATTCAAAGGCTCTTTAACTGTGACAGAGAGTGTACATGTTTATAATAGACTCGGTATAGCCCTCAGGAGAAAGGGAAAATATTTAGAGGCTATAGAAGAATACAAAAAAGCATTAAGGCTTGATCCTGATGATGAGGCTGTACACTACAATATGGGAAGGGCATATATTGAGGCAGATATGAAGAGTGAGGCAATATCATCATTCAAAAAAGCCCTCCAGATTGATCCTTATTTTAAGGAATGCAAGGAGATGCTTGAGGGCTTAGAAAAAAAAACATGATCAGGATATTACATTTCACATACGATTTAATATGAGTATTTATGCCAAAAGCGAGAAAGACAGAATTAGATATTGACCTTGTCCCAGAAACCGAAAAGAAAGATGATGTTAAGAGTGAAGAGGAATCAGTTGAAAAAGTAAAATCGAAGAGATTCTTTTCAAAAAAAAAAATCTTAATCTTTTCAGCCCTTGCCATTATTTTAGTTTTAGCAATAACTATCTCAATATTCCTCATCTATAAAAAAAGTCCACCGATAAAAGTTGAACCTGTTAAAAAAACCAAATCTGAAGAAGGTGAAACTGTTCCCATATATTCCTTTGAACCATTCTTCATACCTGTTAAGCATGGTGATTCTGAAGAGAGATTCCTTAAGATCTCCTTATCAATCGAATTAAGCGACAAAGATGTTACACGGGAGGTTGAAAAGAATATAACCTTCCTCCGTGAAAATATACTCTTTATATTAAAAGCGAAAGGACTGAAAAATTTTCAGGAAAAAGATGAGAGGGAAAGACTCACAAAAGACATTGTGTCCGCCATTAATTTAATTCTTCAAACGGGAACTGTAGTCAGGCTCTATTTCACTGAATTTTTAATTCTCTAGTTTATATGATTAGCTTAGATGATATAAAAAAGGCACATAAAAATATAAAGGATTATATTCATAAGACCCCGTTAATATATTCAAATTCTTTAAGCAATATGACAGGTTTCGAGGTTTATATAAAATTAGAGAACCTCCAGAAGACAGGCTCTTTTAAAATCAGGGGTGCAACAAATAAGATTTACAATATGCCAGAGGATAAAAAAAAGAGAGGGGTAGTTACTGCATCTGCAGGAAATCATGCACAGGGTGTAGCACTATCTGCCTATAAGTTTGGAATAAAGGCATCTGTGATTATGCCAGAAAAATCATCTATATCAAAACAGCTCGCTACAAAGGGATACGGTGCAGAGGTAATACTTTACGGGAACAGCTTTGACGATGCATTAGAATATGCAAGGTCAATTGAGAAAGAGAGGGGGTGCACATTCATACATACCTACGATGATGAAGACTTAATAGCAGGGCAGGGTACCATAGGACTTGAAATCCTTGATGAATTACCTGACCTTAACTCAATTGTAGTTCCTGTTGGAGGAGGTGGACTTATATCAGGCATCTCTATTGCCGTTAAAGGGCAAAAAATTGATACCCAGATCATTGGTGTGCAGGCAGCTGCATCCCCATCCATGTATCTGTCAAGACAAATGGGTAAGAATACACCAGTTATATCACAGCCAACAATTGCTGATGGAATAGCCATAAAAAGGATCGGTGACCTGACATTTCCTATTATTCAGCACATGGTGGACGAAATAGTAATAGTGGAGGAGGAGGAGATAGCAGAAGCAATACTCCTTCTCATGGAGAGGAAAAAAACTGTGGTAGAAGGTGCTGGTGCTGTTCCCCTATCTGCCATAATGAATACCAGGACAAAGATACAGGGTAAAAAGGTGGTTCTTGTATTAAGCGGCGGAAATATTGATATGAATATACTTGAAAGGGTGATAGAGAAGGGCCTTGTAAAATCTGGCAGGGTATTGAGGTTAGAGATAGAGATGATAGATGCACCAGATGCCCTTACAAGACTGATCTCAATTATTGCAGAAAAAAGGGCAAATATACTTCATATCGTCCATGACAGGCTCTCACGCAAACTTCCGATTTTAAAAACATTGATTGAATTGAGCCTCGAAACAAAGGGATTCGAGCATAATGAAGAGATAACAGGTAAATTAATAAATATGGGTTATAAGGTGAGGGCAATATAACATAAACCGAGATTATGCATTAGCCACGAATGGACACGAATGAAC
>JACQQJ010000180.1 GCA_016207035.1 Nitrospinota bacterium
AGATATATCATGAACAAAATTGTTTCTTATTTCCGATAACCTTTTTATAAAACTCCTGTATTCTTTTAACAATCTGAGGTCTTTTAAAAAGGCCATTTTCTCATGGCTTCTTGATTTCTTTTACCAATAGGCAAGTAACTGCTGCTTCAACAAGAGAATGAATTTTTATATACGCATAAGATGCCCTGACTGTAAAAGAGAATATCTCCTCCCCTTCTCATGCAAAGATAGATGTCTATGTCCATCAAATAAAAAGGCCACAAGGTAATAATGAGCTTTTCGAATTAAGCCTTGTGGCAATGGATTTACCCTATTTTTATACTTAATTTAACCGCCCTTTTTCTCCTATTTTCCCATTTGCGTTATTTCGTGAGTAAATGGTCTATTAAAACCTTACATCAATACCTGCGAGAAAATTTGTACCGAGGGTGTGAAAACCTGCAATCTCCCTATAATCTTCATTGAGGATATTATTCACCTTTATCTGAAATTCTACCCTTTCAAAATGTTTATTGGGAATTGCATATGAGGCAGCAAAGTTGATTAATTTATACGAGGTTATTCTGTTAGGAAGAATTCTCCCATCATTATCCTTTATAAATGTGTATGGCTCATAGGAGTCACCAACAATCTCTCCATCCATATCAAGGGTCAGGTTATTAATTCCCCGGTATCTCGCATCAAAATAGAGATAATAGGAAGGCCTGTAGCGGAGAGGTTTATCCAGGTTTTCATCCCTTGTTTCAAGGTATGTATATCCCAGCTTTAAATCCAGATTGTTCAAAATATCCTTACTATAAAGTTCTGCCTCGAACCCTTTTGTCCACGCACTGCCTATATTTAAATACTGTATTTTTGAAGGGGTGCTGCTCCATTCAATGAGGTCTTTTAAGATGATATGAAAATAGGTAAGCTCTATATTGAATTTATCTAAAGACTGTTCAATAGATATATCGTAGCTGTCACTCTTTTCCGGCTTTAAGTCTCTGTTCCCTGCAATGGGATCATAAAGCTGCCTGATACTTGCTGCCCTTATACCCTTTCCATAGGCACCTTTAATTTTTGTGCGGGTAGATGGGAAAAAATAGGCAATAGATGCCCTCGGGATTATTTCCTCACCAAATCCTAATCCATCCTCTACCCTCGCACCTGCCGAAAATGTAAACCTGTCCCTGAGCTTTAAGAGGTTCTGAATATACAGTGCCTTTGAATCCCTGTGTGAATGTACAGAAGGCTGTTGTTTTGACTGTCCAAGTCCAAATGAATCACTATTACTGAACTCAGAGGTAGATACCTCCTCTCCCCGGTATTGTAAGCCAACAGTTAAAATATCGGTTTTATGGGGATAGATATTACCCTGTATTTCATATACATCCCTGTTCCCGGTATTTTTACTATCTATTTTAAGAGGAAAGGGTAGTCTCGAATCACCATTAAGGTTTAATGAGGTATTAAAATCGTATCTGCTCATCTGTACGGAGTAGTTAAACCAATCTGCCGGGGATTGAATAAATTTTAATGAGTTTACCCAGTTATACTCTGTGTTAATAGATTTATCCGGTAAAGAAATTCGTAAATCGAGGTTGTTATCAATTTCACAGCAGAGTTCACCACCCCTCTTTTCATGATCCCAGTAAAAGGAATTTAATTGAACTGTTGAAGTACCACCAATGGGAAATTTAATCTTACCTGAGGCTGAATTCCCTGAAAATTCACCGGTAAATACACTCCCTCTGGTATCGAGCCTGCTGTATCCTATTGAATAACCAATCTCTTTCCTTTTGGCTAAGTGCAAAAATGAGCCTTTTGATGTCTCGTAGTTCCCCCCTTTAAGAGACAGGTCTGTTTCTGCCTTTTTCCTCCCCTCTTTCGTAATGATATTAATAACCCCACCAATAGCCTCCGAACCATAAATTGCGCTATGAGAACCCTTCAGAACCTCTATCCTCTCTATACTGTTTATCTGGATGTTACCAACCCTTGCAGTATAGTCATAGGGGGTATTGATCTCAACTCCATCAACCAATACAAGTACATGGTCAGTATTGGTTCCCCTTATAAGGAGCCATGCAAAGGGGTCAATTCCTCCATAGCTGTTTATCTTCAATCCTGAAATACCCCTTAACGCCTCATCAACCCTTTCAACCTGCCTTTCCTTTATATCTTTCAAGGTAACAACTTCTATTGAATGAGCGACCTTGCTTAAGGGTTCTTCTATCCTGCTTGCAGTAACAACAACAGGTTCAATCATGATAATATCTTTTGGTTCCGCGGCATTTGAAGGAGATGGGATGAGAAGGATAATAAGAAATAGACCTACAATGGATAGATAGAATCTATTCATATAAGTGATAAAGTATACTATATATCAAGAGGGAAATGATATAACTTTCAGATTGAAATTTTATTATCGGAGATGTTACTATTTAATCATGAAAGACAAGTTACAGTTTTCTATATGGTTTTTAGTTGCAGCCTTCTTTCTCATGTGGGCTATAAATATATTTTTCTTTGCACAGCCATCTCCAAAGCAAATCCCATACAGTGAATTTAAAGACCTTTTACGATCGGGGAAGATTGAGGAGGTAGTTTTAGGAGATAAAGTTATTCGGGGGACTTTAAAAAAGGAGGAAGATGATAAAAAGCCAGCGACGGAGATTAATACGGTAAGAATAGATGACCCAAAATTAGTAGAGGAACTGGAGAAGAATAGGGTAAAATTTACGGGAAGATTTGATGAATCATGGTTTAAGGATTTTTTCCTGGCATGGGTCATCCCTATGGGTATTATTATTTTTATATGGATGTTTGCATTAAGAAGAATGAGCCCTGAATCGGGAATAATGGCAATCGGAAAAAGTAAGGCGAAGATATATATTGATAAGGATACCGGAGTTACCTTTAATGATGTAGCTGGCTGTGACGAGGCAAAGGAGGAACTTAAAGAGGTTATAGATTTTTTAAAGACCCCTCAAAAATATCTGGAATTAGGTGGAAAGATCCCGAAAGGTATATTATTAGTGGGACCGCCAGGAACAGGTAAGACCCTCCTTGCAAAGGCAGTTGCAGGGGAGGCAAAGGTCCCCTTTTTTGCCCTGAGTGGTTCTGCCTTTGTAGAGATGTTTGTTGGAGTAGGTGCATCACGGGTGAGAGACTTATTTGCACAGGCACAGGAGAAGGCACCATGCATTATATTTATAGATGAGCTTGATGCCCTCGGAAAGGCGAGGATAGCTGCACCTATTGGCGGGGGACATGAGGAAAGGGAAAATACCTTAAATCAACTACTGGCTGAGATGGACGGCTTTGACACCCAGAAGGGTGTAATCATTATGGCTGCAACCAACAGGCCAGAGATACTGGATTTAGCCCTCTTAAGACCGGGGAGATTTGACAGGCACATATTGGTAGACAGACCTGATATAAAGGGGAGAGAAGAGATTCTTAATGTTCATACAAAGGGTGTGAAATTGGCTGAGGGGATTGATTTAAAGATTCTGGCTGCAAGGACTACGGGGTTTGTGGGTGCAGACCTTGCTAATGTTGTGAATGAGGCGGCACTTCTTGCAGCCCGCAGAAATAAAAAGTCTGTTGAGATGAACGATTTTGAGGAGGCAATAAACAGGCTGGTGGCAGGGCTGGAGAAGAAGAAAAAGGTAATGAGTAAAAAAGAACAGGAGATAGTTGCTTTTCATGAGTCAGGACATGCCCTTGTAGCAGAATCTGTCCCGCATGCGGATAAAGTGCATAGGATATCTATTATACCGAGAGGGATAGCAGCCCTCGGTTATACACTTCAATTGCCAACAGAGGATAGGTATCTTATGACAAGGTCAGAATTGATGGATAAACTGGCAGTCCTCCTCGGTGGAAGGGTGGCAGAAGAAACAGTATTTAAAGAGGTGTCAACAGGGGCACAGAATGACCTGGAAAAGGCTACAAACATAGCAAGGAGCATGGTAAAGGAGTTCGGCATGAGTGAGAGACTCGGTCCTATAACATTTGAGAGAGAAAGGAGACCCCTCTTCCTCGAGTTAGGTGGATTTTCAAAATCTGAATTTAGTGAGGAAACTGCAAAGGTAATTGATGAGGAGGTTAAAAAAATAATGTCAGATACCTATACAAGGGTCAAAGAAATTGTAGCAAAAAAGAGGGACAAACTCGATATCCTTGCAAAACTCCTCCTCGAGAAAGAGGTAATTGAAGGGGATGAACTGAGAAAGATAATCAATTCACAATGACATATTCACACCTCACACTGGAGAATACCTTTTTATTAAACAATCAGCCTTTTTAAAAAATCCCTTTGAGAATCATCCCATTTGAAAGAAGCTACCTCATTTACACTCTCATTAAAAAGAGATACTACAATATATTCAGCATCCGGATACGATGGCTCGTCTCCAAACATTGCCAGATCCCTGTCCTCCTGCGAAAAATAGGCAGCATGGTTGGGGTGGGAATGGTAAAATGCTATAATCTTGAGACCCTTCTTCTCTGCATCATGAAAAATATCAATCAATTCCCTCGGATCTATGTAATAGGCAGTCCTTGCATCTCTTGTATATCTTACAGGGTCTTTACCATGGAGTTCATTTTGTATATTTTTACATTTGTGGACAATCGCAAATCCCTTTCCATCACCAGATACTATTCCACAACATTCATTTGGGTAGTCCTGAATCGCATGGTCATATATTATTTTAATCGTGCTGGTATCTATCATAGATAGATTTTATTGTATTCATTTTGAATGTTCAATGAAATTATTGTAAAACAGGAAGTCGTCCATAGAGGTAGGGCAATGTCCCAATGGAATATTTAATTAAAAAAATAATGTAAATATCCTTAATTTATACAATACCTTGACATTGACTGGGTTGAATATTATATTTAAAAATGAAGAGTTGAGGAGTTAGATGTTTTTTCTATTATAATATTTAACCCCTGAACTCGATAGCTCTTAAAAGGAGGATACAATGGGCAAGATTATTGGGATAGACCTCGGCACTACAAACTCCGTGGTTGCTATAATGGAGGGGAATGAGCCAAAGGTTATCATTAACGAAGAGGGTAGTAGACTTACTCCATCTGTGGTGGCTTTTACAAAGGATGGAGAGATTTTGGTTGGTCAGGTTGCAAAGAGGCAGGCAATAACAAACCCTGAAAATACCATTTACTCTATCAAGAGGTTTATGGGGAGAAGGTATGATGAGGTTACAGAAGAGACAAAGAGGGTTCCCTATAAAGTGGTGAAGGGGTCAAGTGGTGATGCGAGGGTTCTCGTCAGAGATAAGGAATATACACCTCAGGAGATCTCTGCCAAGATACTCCAGAAGTTAAAAATTTCTGCTGAGGCATATCTAGGTGAAAAGGTCACGGAGGCTGTCATCACTGTTCCTGCATATTTTAATGATGCACAGAGGCATGCAACAAAGGAGGCTGGAAGGATTGCAGGACTTGATGTGAAGAGGATAATAAATGAGCCTACCGCATCTGCACTTGCCTATGGTCTTGATAAAAAAAGGGATGAGACAATTGCAGTCTATGACTTTGGCGGCGGTACTTTTGATATATCAATCCTTGAAGTTGGTGATAATGTAGTGGAGGTAAAGGCTACCAATGGCGACACACATCTCGGTGGAGATGACTTTGATAAGAGGATAATGGACTGGATGATAGTAGAATTTAAAAAGGATCAAGGGATTGATTTAAGTAAAGATGTTATGGCACTTCAGAGGCTGAAAGAGACAGCTGAAAAGGCAAAGATAGAACTCTCATCAACTTTGGAAACAGAGATAAATCTTCCCTTTATTACTGCTGATGCCTCAGGACCTAAACACTTAAGCATGAAACTGACAAGGGCAAGATTCGAGCAGATGGTAGCAGATTTAATAGATAGAAGCATCGGTCCATCCAAGAGGGCATTTGATGATGCAGGGCTTGATCCAAAAAAAATTGATGAAGCTGTTCTTGTTGGCGGTTCTACAAGGATTCCAAAGATTCAGGATTTGGTGAGACAATTTTTTAGCAAGGAGCCTCATAAGGGTGTGAATCCCGATGAGGTTGTTGCACTCGGTGCGGCTGTACAGGCTGGTGTCCTTGCAGGTGAGGTAAAGGACATCCTCCTCCTTGATGTGACACCTCTTTCACTCGGTATTGAGACACTTGGTGGAGTCATGACCCGCCTTATAGAGAGGAATACTACAATACCGACAAAAAAGAGCGAGATATTCTCCACAGCAGCGGACAACCAGACGAGCGTAGAGATTCATGTGCTTCAGGGAGAGAGGGAGATCGCAAGGGACAACAGGACACTTGGAAAATTCCACCTTGTTGGAATGCCACCAGCACCCAGAGGGATGCCTCAGATAGAAGTTACTTTTGATATAGATGCAAATGGCATTGTAAATGTATCTGCAAAAGACCTCGGTACAGGCAAACAGCAACAGATTACTATTACTGGCTCAAGCACCCTTACAGAGGAAGAAGTAAAAAAGATGGTCAGGGAGGGAGAGGCACATGCAGAGGAAGATAAGAGAAAAAAACAAGAGGTAGAGGCAAGAAACCAGCTTGATTCACTTATATATACTACTGAAAAAACCCTCAGTGAGAATAAGGATAAGCTTTCGGAATCTGACAGGAGACCTGTTGAAGATGCCCTGTCTGATGCTAAAAAGGTACTTGACAGCGGTGATGTAAACAAGATTAGAGATGCTGTAGAAAGGCTTTCAAATACATCTCATAAAATTGCTGAGCTAATATACAAACAGGCAGGGACTCGAGGTGGAGGTTCAGATAAGACTGCTGAAAAACCTAAAGGCGAAGAGAATGTAGTGGATACAGAATTTGAAGAGGTGGACAAAAATAAGTAATTATACTTAATCCCAAAAATGCGTTAAGCCACGAATGGACACGAATGAGCACAAAAAAATCAAATAATTATCAGAAATTCCTTTTCACTTAAAAAGTAAAATGTATTCCCT
>JACQQJ010000175.1 GCA_016207035.1 Nitrospinota bacterium
ATTTTATTTTTTAATTATTCCTTTTTTTTCAAAAAGAGCTTATTCATTGTAATTAAAATATCATGTGTCTTACTATGGTTTTCTTAATATTATTGCAGGGTTTTCAATGGATATATTAAAACTTGCCGGTGGCAGTATAGATATTTTTAAAAAGATTCTTGATTTCAGATTAGAAAGACAAAATTTAATTTCATCCAACATTGCTAATATGAATACCCCAAATTATAAATCCGTTGATATTTCATTCGATGAGCAAATGAAGACAGCTATGGATAATTCATCAGGCAATGTTTTGAAAAATACCCATAAAGGGCATTTGCCAGCGGGAATCAAGGAAATTGAGAAAATGAAATCTGAAGTTATTGTAGATACTACACCTTCAGGTTTAGATGGAAATAATGTAGACTTAGATAAAGAAGTGACAAAGATTGCAGAAAACACGATTATGTATAATACAGTGGCTCTGCTTATATTAAAGAAGTTTGAAGGTTTAAAATATGCTATTGACCAGGGTGGAAGTAAATAATTTAACTTTAATCTGCATATTGATATGAATAAAAAAATAAAAGAAATAATTTTATAATTATTTTATTCGTATCAATTAAAAAGGGGGTTAATACATGGATTTTCTTATATCATTAAAGGTAAGTGCTTCAGGTCTTACTGCACAGAGGACAAGAATGGATATTATAGCAAGTAATCTTGCAAATATAAACACAACAAGAACGGCTGAGGGTGGACCGTATAGGAAAAAGAGCCCGGTCTTTACAGCAGTTATTTCAGGCAATTTGAGTGATGCATCAAGATTGCAGGTAGCAGATAATTTAAGAGAAGTCAGGGTTACAGATATAGTTGAAGATAAAAGGGAACCGAAAATGGTATTTGATCCAAGCCACCCTGATGCAAACACTGATGGGTATGTGGCAATGCCAAATGTAAACCTTATGGAAGAGATGGTAGATATGATATCAGCCACGAGGGCATATGAGGCAAATATTACTGCCATTAGCAACTCAAAGTCTATGGCACAGAGGGCATTGGATATTGGAGGGAGATAGTTGACAATTATGAATTATGAGTTACAAGTTAAGGATAGAGGGGAAATTTCAGGTCTTTCTCTGGACAATAAAAGAGTAGATAATAAAAAGACAGAAAGACCTTTTGCTGAAGTTCTGAAGGAAACTATACAAGAGGTGAATAGACTTCAAAGTGATGCTGACAGGGCTGCAGGAGATTTAGCAATGGGGAGGGCAGGCAGTATTCATGAAGTAATGATAGCACTTGAAAAGGCAAATGTCTCTTTTCGCTTCATGGTACAGGTGAGGAATAAGATTATAGAGGCTTATCAGGAAATCATGCGGATGCAGGTATAAAAGAGTTGATGAGTTAAGGAGTTAGAGAGTTAAAATTTTAAAAACTCTTAGACTCCTGAACTTGTTCAGAAAATATTATGTTTGAATTTCTCAAAACATTTTTAAATCAACTGAGAGAGTCGCTCAATAAAATTCCGGTTGGGAGGAGGACTCTCATATTTGTAACTGCAGGGGTTTTGTTAACCGGGTTTATATTGTTGATTTTCTGGTCACAGAAGCAGGAATTTCAGCTCCTCTATTCCAATCTCTCATCTGAAGATGCCTCTGCTATTATTGCAAAACTTAAAGAAAAAAGAATCTCCTATGAAATATCTGCTGATGGGAGTTTAATAATGGTTCCTGTAAAAGATGTTTATGATCTGAGACTCCAGCTTGCAGGGGAAGGGTTACCCCAGGGGAGTGGTGTTGGGTTTGAGATATTTGACAAGACTGCCTTTGGAATGACTGAGTTTGTTCAAAAATTAAACTATCAGAGGGCGCTTCAGGGTGAACTGGCAAGGACTATCCGGCAATTTGAAGAGGTAGAGCAATCAAGGGTTCACATTGTAATGCCTGAGAAGGTTCTTTTTAAAGAGGATCAGAAAAGATCTACTGCATCTGTAATTTTAAAACTCAGAGGGGGCAAAAGACTTAAAGAAAATCAGGTTCAGGGTATTGTTCATCTGGTTGCAAGTGCAGTTGAAGGGCTTAACCCGGCAGATATAACAGTGGTGGATATTCATGGGAACATATTATCCGGGGGGAGGGATACTTCCCTGCTTGCTAAGCTAACAACCTCACAAATGGAATACCAGCAGAATTTAGAAAAGGGTCTTGAGTCTCGGGTGCAAACAATGCTTGAAAATGTTCTTGGGAATAATAAGGCTATTGTCAGGGTATCAACGGATATGGATTTTTCTCAGGTAGAAAAAATGGAGGAAAACTATGACCCTGACAGCCAGGTAGCGAGGAGTGAGCAAAGAACAGAGGAGAGTTCTCTCGGTGCAGGAATTTTAGGCGGTATTCCCGGGGTTCAGTCAAATATCCCTGGTGCCCCACCTGCAGTGCAACCTGCTGGAACTCCTCCAAAATCCCAGAAGACAAGTGAGATAATCAATTATGAAATAAATAAAATTGTAAGGAAGGTAATTGAGCCTGTGGGTAAGGTGAAGAGACTATCCATAGCAGTTATGGTTGATGGTTCTTATGAAGAGTCGAAGGGGGCAGGGGGTGAAGAGGAAAGAAAATATATACCGAGAAAACCTGAAGAGATGAAGAAATATGAAGATATTGTAAAGACTGCTGTTGGTTTCAATCAGGAAAGGGGAGATAGGGTTGAGGTAACAAATGTTCCCTTTGAAGCAATAGATATCATGCAGGAGAGAAGGGAGATGAAGGCAGAGGCAAGCAGGCAATTCTACCTATCTCTGATAAAATATTTATTTATCGGAGTGATGATAATTCTGAGTTTTATTTTTATTGTAAAACCGATACTCCAATGGCTTACAACATTAGGACAGGAGATTCCGCCGCCTGGAATGTTTCCTAAAACAGTGGTAGAATTGGAAGAAGCAATAGCTGGTGTACCTCCTCCTCAAAAAATAACAAAAGAGGAGTTTAGAGAGAGGGTTCATGAATTTGTAACTGAACATCCTGATAGGGCAGCAGAACTCTTGAGGAAATGGCTGAGGGAAAGGAAATAAATAGTGCATCAGGGCACCAGTCACCAGATCACCAGTTTTCACTGGTGTCTGGTGATCTGGTGCACTTGTGACCGTTAATTTTATGGCTGAGAAGTTTTCAGGCCCTGAAAAGGCTGCAATACTTTTAATATCTCTTGGTGATGACCTTGCATCGAAGGTTCTCAAGAATCTTGATGATAAAGATATCCACCTGATAGGAAGTTACATGACAAAGGTGAGTAACATTACTTCTGATGCTATAGATAATGTATCAGAAGAGTTTTATAAAGAGGTATCTTCAGGTGAGGGCGGCGTTATGTACGGAGGCAAAGATTATGTAAAAAAAGTTCTTGAGAAGGCATTAGAGCCATGGAGGGTGCAGGAGGTTATGGAGAGGATGGCGTTCCATAGTGAAGATGAGGGAGGAGGTGGCTTGGATGCTATTCGTCTTCTTGACCCAAAGACCATAGCAAATTTTATGAGAAATGAGCATCCCCAGACTTGTGCTATTATTTTGGCACATCTTGAGCCTTTTCATGCAGGAGAGATATTAAAAGAATTACCAGAAAAGTTTCAATCAGAGGTAGCTTTTAGAATGGCAACACTGGAGAGTATTCCACCTGGAGTGATAAAGGAATTGGATGAGGCACTTGCTGCGGAGTTCAAGAGCCCAGGTGCAGTGGAGGGGAGCAAAATAGGGGGGGTTAATTCAGTTGCTGAAATACTGAATCAGTTAGATCATACCACTGAGGCACGGATTATTTCAGAGATAGAAGGGAGTAACCCCGATTTAGCAGAAGAGATAAGAAAACTGATGTTTGTTTTTGAAGATCTTATAAAGGTTGATGATAGGGGTATGCAGACAATATTAAAGGAGGTCAGCAGCCAGGATCTCCTGATAGCAATTAAAACAGCAAGTGACCCTCTCAAGGCAAGGATTTTTTCCAATATGTCAGAGAGGGCTGCAACGATGATGAAGGAAGATTTAGATGCAATGGGTCCTGTAAGGGTCAGTGATGTTGAGAAGGCTCAGCAGAATATATTAAAGATTGCCAAAAAGCTAGAAGAGGAAGGAAAGATAGTTATTGGAGGTGCTGGAGAGGAGCTTGTTTAAAAGTAAGGATTCATGAATTTGTTCAATTATAGGAAATTATAAAAATTTACCACAGAGTTTTTAAAAGTAGCTTAAACGGTTTAATCTGGTTTATATCTCTGTGCCTCAGTGTCTCAGTGGTTTAATCAATTTTTGTTCAAGCACTGGTTTATGAGAGATTATGATAATAAAATCAGAAAAAAGGAAGAAGAGAATTTTATGAAGCCTTTTAAATTTGAAGATATTGAATATAGAAAAATAGTTCAAAAATGCATCTAAAACTTGACCCTTGTCTTGCTGATTTGCACACAAAATACCTTTATAGAGGATCGGATAATTAGATCTGTAACATGGAAAA
>JACQQJ010000185.1 GCA_016207035.1 Nitrospinota bacterium
CAACTATTAATTAATAAACTTCCATTTCAACAAGAAATATTGACAGCATAAAACAAAAGTGCATTTAATAAGCCATTCCAGTGGACGTGCTACCGCACGCCACTGAATTTAATCGTTCTTGGCGTGCTGCGCCCACCGAGAACGCTGCAGCTGACTTCAACTCGGCGGCAGCGTTAGCACTATACAAAAATAATAAAAATTATGGTTGGATATTTAATATACCATCCCAAAAGATACAAAACCGAAATTGATGGTAAGGTAATTTATCACGACTCAATAAAAGGAAATCAAGATCCATATCTCTGGAACAAGAAATTCTTGCATACTTACTGTCACATTACCCAAATGTCGCCTGAAATTGGCCAAATAAACTTTTGGGCAAGTGGAGATACATTTCCAAATTTTAACAGCTTATATTGTGATTTGGTCTTCTTTGTTGCTGAAAAACATTATTGGCAAGATGTAAATAAAATAAATCCGTCTGATTCCCCTGTTGATTCAGAAGAAGCATATAACGACCATTATACATGGGTTAATGAAGGACAACATCATTATAAAAGACGTCGAAGGTTTACCTTAAAAGCAGACCCACAAAAAAGCTTTCAACCACAAGGACTAAAATGCGAACTATTTAATATTGTACCTGTACTTGAAAGTATAGGCCTGTCACTTTTGTCTCTTCGCGAAGGCTTATGTGCTAGGAGAGGGTCAAAACCTTTAGAACTGAAAGAAGATCAAGTAACCACTTTATATCAGTGGTTTTTGGATAATGCACCAATAAAACTGTTCGGGAAGGAACTTGAAAGTATTCGGAGAGAACATTCTGAGTTAGCCAGCCAACCTACAAAAGGAAAATTATGTTCATAAAAAGTGCTAACGAATCGCTCAACCCGACTCTCATTCCGCTGCGATTCTTCGGGCGGGTCAGCTCAGACGTTACCATATTTTACTTACTTACCCGTTCCGTTTCAAACCTTTTTTTAAAAGGGCACTTCTTAATCGGGCATGCCTCACAAAGAGGTTTTTTTTTGCAGTAGTTCTTTCCCAACATAACTATCAAGGCGTGGTATTCATTAAAGAGCATGGTATTCAAAGGGAGGTTCTCCATAAAGAGTTGCTGCATGTCGTCATATAGTATATCTTCTGGCGTTAAATTCAGCCTATGGAATATCCTTTTGGTGTAAGCGTCTACTACAAAAATTGGGACATTTCCTGCATACAGCAATATTGAATCTGCTGTCTCCGGTCCTATGCCCTTTATACTCAACAGAGAATCCCTCAAATTGTTAGAGTTATTGGAAAACATCTGTGCAACTTCCCCATTATATTCTCCGCATAAAAAGGTAATAAAATTTTTCAACCTCTCTGCCTTTATATTAAAATAGCCCGCAGGGGTGATAAGTTCAGCAAGCCTTTCTCTTGGTAACCTGTTAATCGTATGTGAGTCTAACAGATTCTTAGATTTGAGATTTCCTATTGCCTTTTCCACATTTTGCCAGGCAGTGTTCTGAGTAAGTATGGCACCAACACATACCTCAAAAGGTGTATCAGCCGGCCACCAATGCTGGGGGCCAAAGTGATTATAAAGAACTTTATATATTCTCAGTAATTCTTTATTCATCTCTAAATACCTTCATTGAGGAGATAAAAGTTTTCTCAATATCTTAAGGAATGGATTACCCTGTAATTTATCAACATAATACAAATTTGATGGCTTCTTTATAGCGTCTGAATAACTTGGATAGGCATGAATTACCTCACGGATTTTTTCAAAAGGGATATTAAGAGATTTTGCAAACTGCACCTCATGAATGACCTCAGAGGCATGGCTCCCTAAAATATGAATGCCTACCAGTCTGCCTTTATCATCACAAATTAACTTACTCATACCAATATTTTCCAAATCCGTCCTTGCCCTGTCCATTTTACTGTATTCCTGACGGTAAATCCTTATCCTATCCCCAAGCCTTTCTCTTGCCTGTTCTTCGGTGATGCCTCCATGGGCAAGTTCAGGGTCTGTAAATGTGCACCATATAACATTGCTGTAATTGACCTTTTTCTTTAAGGGAAGGAATGCATTAAAACATGCGATTGTTGCCTGATATTCAGCCATATGACTGAATTGATACGGTCCAACCACATCTCCACAGGCATAAATGTTTCCTGCAGAAGTTTCCAGTCTTTCATGAACCAGAATCCCCTTACTATTGTAACTCACACCAGCCTTTTCAAGATCAAGTCCCTCTATATTCGGTCTTCTGCCTGTTGCGATGAGGATACTTTCAGCAATGATTTCTCCACTATCACCTCCGCTCTTTTGAATAGAAAGACGGATCTTCCCATTCGATTTTGAAAGTCTAACCGCCTTCGTCGAGGCTAATATATTTAATCCTTCAGCCTTCAGGCATTCGGTAAGGATTTCTACAAGTTCCCTATCATCCCTTAAGAGGATCCTGTCCTGCCGCTGCACGACTGTAACCTCCACATTCAGACGAGTGAATGCAGAGGCAAGCTCAATTCCAAGCGGACCTCCACCCAAAACAATCATAGATTTGGGAAGCTCATCTAATGAAAAAATATTAACATTCGTAAGATAAGGTACTTCATGTATCCCTTCGACATTCGGAATTAAGGGACTGGAACCAGTGGCTATGATAAACTTATTTCCTGAAAATATCTTTTCACCAAGTCTTATACTGTGGTTATCTAAAAACTGAGGGTTACCAAAATAGACATTTATTCCAAGGGCTTCAAAACTCTCGGGGAGATGACTATTATAAACATTCTGTACAATGGAGCGGACATGGGGCATTACCTCATCTGTATTAAAAGAGCGTGAACCTTCAAGCCTCAAGCCAAACTTTTCATGATTCCTCAATTCGTGGGCTACTTTTGCAACCCTGATAAGTGCCTTGCTCGGGACACAGCCATAATTGGTGCATTCTCCACCCAGCTTCTCCTTTTCGACCATGGCAACTCTTTTCCCGAAACCTCTTGCCAGCTTTGATGCAACAAAACCCCCTGCACCTCCTCCAATTACTATCAAATCATAATCATATTTTTTCATATCTCAATCCTCTTCAAACCCTATGCAGATAGAAAGTTTGTTCAGGTATAGGAAATTATAAAAATTTACCACAGGGGCACGGAGACACAGAGAAAGACAGATAGGACACCAGACACCAGTGCACCAGTAAAAAAACTGGTGACTGGTGCGACCCATCCACTGGATGGGTGCCCCGGACTGGTGACCTTTTTTTTATAACCTCTGTGCCTCAGTGTCTCAGTGGTTTAATCAGGTCTTTGTTAATGATTATACTATAATTATTTTTTCCCCGCTTTTCAACAGCAAACCCAACCTTCTCAACTGCATCTTTTGGGTCAATGTAAAAGGTGGTTTAAAAAATGTTTTTCTTGACATGGGAGAGAAATTAATTAACAATTATCTACAAATGTACCTTATCTTTTTTCTCTGTTAGAGTGAGAAAAGAAATGCAGGTTTTTCAAACTAAAATAAAATAGAATCAACCTTCGTTGATAAAAAGCAATTTAGGGAAAATAAAGGTCTGAACATAGATTGGAGGTGATTCATATGGCAGCTTGGAGATGCGAAAAATGTGGTTTTACAAAAGAATCCAGGTGCAAGCCAGGTAAATGCCCGAAGTGTGCTTCAACGGGTGCCTTTGTAAAAGATAAATAGTCTGGAATTTTTTGAAGGAGGCATCTTATGGAAAGAAGAAAATGATTGTATGGAACAGGAAGGCTTAATTGATACCTTCACCATTTTTAAGACCTTCTAAAGAACCCCTTTTCTTTGTGCCTAACCTCCTCCCCGGAAATTTCTGATAGTTCCTTTAATAATTCCTCCTGTCTCTTTGTCAATTTTGTTGGGGTCTTGACCACCACCTGAATTATCTGATTACCCCTTCCATACCCTCTTACATGCGGTATTCCAGCTCCTTCCAGTTTAAGAATTTTCCCTGTCTGTGTTCCCCTCGGTATTGTCAACTTCTCTGTGTCATTGAGAGTTGGAACTTCAATCTCTGCACCGAGGGCAGCCTGCGAAAAAGAGATAGGAACCTGACAGATAATATCATATCCATCCCTCTGAAAGAATTCATGCTCTTTTACGCGGAGTACTACATAAAGATCTCCATGTGGACCACCCCTTTTACCTTCTTCCCCCTCTCCTTTTAATCTTAGGGTAGAACCGGTATCCACACCAGGCGGGATCTTTACATATAGCCCCCTTTTCCTTTTTATATTTCCCGTCCCCCTACATTCCTTACAAGGGTCTTTTATCACCCTTCCCTCACCATGACAGTGGTGACAGGTTGTGCTTATATGGAAGAAACCCTGAGACCTTGTAACCTGACCACTCCCCCTGCAAAGGGGGCATATTGTCGGTTCAGTGCCAGGTGCTGCTCCGCTGCCATTACAATTCACACAGTTTTCATATTTTTCTATTTCTATCTCGGTCTCCTTCCCCTTAACAGCATCCATAAATGAGATTTCCAGGTCATACCGCAGATCTGCCCCTGCCTGTGCATATGTCCTTTCTCTCTTCCTCGTACCAAAACCAAAAAAATCTTCAAATATATCTCCGAAAGAGGTAAAAATATCCTCAAAACCCCTGAAACCTGTAAATCCTGTGCTTTTTAATCCCTCATGACCATAGGTATCATAGAGATTTCTCTTTTCAGGATCTCTCAAGACCTCATATGCCTCAGCCGCCTCTTTGAACTTTTCCTCAGCCCCCTTATTGTCGGGATTCCTGTCAGGATGATACTGCATGGCAAGCTTGCGGTAAGCCTTTTTTAAATCATTTTCAGAGGCATTTTTCTGAACGCCAAGTATTTCGTAATAATCCCTTTTCATATAAGCATTAAAAAAACCACAGAGTTCTGTGGTTAAATTATAACTATTGGCGCGCCTGATAGGATTCGAACCTACGACCTACGGATTAGAAGTCCGTTGCTCTATCCAACTGAGCTACAGGCGCAGATTAAGTTAATCCCTCTTTACAGGATACCTCTGGTCATCCCATCCCGCCATTCCATCCACTATATTAAAGACCTGACTAAACCCTTTCTGTGAAAGGAAGTTACTTGCCTTTGTACTCCTATTACCACTATGGCATATTACAAGGACCTTCTTATCCTTATATTTTTCAATCTCGCCTACCCTTTCCTTTAATTCCTGAACAGGGATAAGTTTTGCACCCTCAATATGTCCCAATTCTCCGGCAAACTCCTCATCTGTCCTGACATCAAGGACCAGGCCATAGTCTTTTGCATCTATCATCTTTTTAGCCTGCTGGACAGAGATTTTTACCGGCTCTGCAGATACATCAAAGCACATTAAGGCAATAAAAACTGACA
>JACQQJ010000193.1 GCA_016207035.1 Nitrospinota bacterium
CAATAATTTCTTGCCTGGTCGCACCTTCCTTAAGCAAGTCCCACACGACCTTCGGTCTATCTCCGAATATCTTCCATACATTTTGACAAGAAATAACTACCTTATCGTTTCTAGACATAAGTTATCCCCTTTCATTTTCCGAATTATGGTCAGACATGTTCAGTTATATTCAGGTTGGTTTACTAGTCGTTACTACTTCATAAGTGCAAGTAGTATGTAAGTAATCGTTAACTTACATTTTAACACACCAGATTAGTTTTGGCAATGCCTAAATAAAAAGGTTCTGTTTGCTTTTGGTTGGAATTGGTTCTACTATCTTTTTGGGGGTGGTCTAAATGGGTAAGTTAAAGACTGCCCTACAAAAGATAGTAGGGGGTATCACAAAGGTGTCTAAATCAGAGTATTTTATGGTGGTTACAGCGATGTTTCTTCCTATCGGAATTGTATTCCTTTTTCAAGGTGATAAGTTTCTAATATTTGGTCAAATACTACTAGGATTCGCTACATTTTCTTGGTTAATGGCTTTATGGCAAATACATAGAGAGGAAAAGCAAGAAGCCGAAGAGAAACAAAAATTCTATGATTTACTTTGGGATATTCGTGACGAATTAAAGGGAATAAGGCAGGATAGGAATGAGCATAAAAATAGTAACCGAGAGTAGTATAATTTGCCCGCACTGTAACACTGGTGGCATACAAAAATATGGCACATACAAGGGTGTCCAGCGATACTACTGTAAAGTCTGTAACCGCAAATTTAAGGCTGATGATACCTTATTCCATATGAAGCTAGATACTAATCTCATTTCGTCTGCCCTCAATATGTATTATGAAGGAATGAGTATTAAAGCTGTTCGTAGACACCTACTTCAAGAGCATAACCACGCCCCATCTACCGCCACTATCTATGAATGGATAATGAAGTTTACTCAATATGCCACTGACAGCATTAAGGACTATCACCCGGAAGTAGGCGATGTTTGGGTAGCGGATGAGACAGTCCTTAAAATAGACGGGCAGAATGTCTGGTTTTGGGATATTATAGACAGCAAGACAAAATACCTCTTAGCATCAAGGGTATCCCGTAGTCGCACCACCAGAGACGCCCAAATACTTATAGATAGGGCTATTAAGACAGCAGGTAAAGCCCCTCGGACAGTCCTAACCGATAAACTAGCCTCTTACCTTGATGTAAACTATGGCAAGGGTGCTGAACACTTACAGGGTAGTCCATTTAAATTTGAGGAAAGTGGGGAAAGCACTTCAGAGATAGAGCGCTTTCACGGCACACTGAAAGCCCGCACCAAGATTATGCGTGGCTTAAAGAATATAGAGACAGCCCATGACTTCACGCAAGGCTGGCTAGCTCATTACAACTATCTGCGACCGCACGAAAGCCTGAATGACCGCACACCAGCAGAAGTAGCGGGGATAATCTATCCCTATCGGAACTGGCAGGATATTATCCGTGAGCATGAGCCTACTACTAAAATCACGATTGAGCATCAGCCTAGAGATAGGGTAAAGCTACCGACAATTCAGGTAGGCAGACCAAGATTATCAAAGCGGAGACTGAGAATTACAGAGCCAATGCCACGAATTACGCCTAAGTCACCGAAACTACCCAAAGGTGATTACTATGCTGGCAGGGGTATGATTAGCAGACACCCATTCAGTGGTGGCAGGGCTAGAAGAGGGAGGTTGATATGATAGTAGTCCCTCTTTGGATATTTGTATTGATATTATCAGCGTTAGTATTAGAGCACGCTTTTTTAACAGCTTATATTATAAAGTTATTTATCAAGGTAAAAAACGAGCAAGGAAAAACAAAAGCACAGTATAAGCGATGATTACTAACACTATCATAAATCCAGGTGTGTGTATTGCTATCAATCCCCCACCAATACCCACACTACCCAAAACCCATAAGGCAACTAATACTACTATCTTATTACGGTCATCCATAGTGGTGGTATTATAAAATGACTTACCAACCAAAAGCAAACAGAACCAATAAAAAAGAGAGCCAGTTGCCTAAGCGTCTAGCAAGTCTATTTGAAAAAGAAAGGGACCAGGTTGGCAAAGTAAGTAACACACTAATTGC
>JACQQJ010000177.1 GCA_016207035.1 Nitrospinota bacterium
AAAAGGCAAAGGAAAATTATATTATTTTTAATCATATTGAGCGAAGAGAGATAATTATAAAAAGGGCACAAGAACTGGCAGGAGAGGTTGGGGGATATCTAAATGAGGACTCAGAGTTGTTAGATGCTGTTACCCATCTTGTTGAATATCCCTTTCCTATCTTAGGAGAGTTTGAGAAGGAATACCTTGATCTCCCCAAAGAAATCCTTATCTCTGTAATGAAAAAACATCAGAGGTATCTCCCTATTATAAATTCCAATGGCAGACTCTTACCAAATTTTATAGCCGTAAGTAATAATAAGGTGGTTGATCCAGTTGTTATGAAGGCTGGTTATGAAAGGGTGCTTAAGGCACGATTTTCAGATGCAAGGTTTTTTTATGAGGAGGATAGAAAAAGGCCATTTCAGGATTATACAGAAAAATTAAGGTCTGTAATCTTTCAGGATAAACTCGGCTCATATTATGAGAAGATTGAGCGTATCAGACTCCTTACTTCCTATCTTGCTGATAAAATCGATAAGTCTTCAAATGAAATAGCAGGGAGGGCAGCATTTTTATGTAAGGCTGACCTGGCTACTAAGATGGTCTATGAATTTCCAGATTTACAGGGTGTAATGGGGAGAGAATATGCGATACTCTCCGGAGAAAAACCAGAGGTGGCATCTGCTATATACGAACATTACCTACCAAAATTTGCTGGTGATAGATTACCCAATACCCATTCTGGTGATATCGTAAGTATTGCGGATAAGATGGATACAATTATAAGTTGTTTTGGTATAGGACTCATTCCTACCGGCTCTCAAGACCCATACGCCTTACGGAGACAAACACTTGCAATTGCAAATATAATTTTAGATAAAGGGTATCAGATTTCACTCATAGATTTAATAAATAAAGGCATAGAAATTCTCGGGGAAACGATAGAAAGGGATAGGGTAGGGGTAAGAGACGAAATTTTAGATTTCTTTAAGTCAAGAATTAAAAATCAACAGGTATCAGATGGATTTTCATATGATATTATTGATGCAGTCTTCTCTGTAAATTTTGATGACATTCTTGATTCATTTAAAAGGGTAAGGGCTTTATCAGAGCTTAAATCCCTCCCATATTTTGAACCTGTTATTATTTCGTTCAAAAGGGTAGCTCATATAGTGAAAGAGGCATATAGCATGCAAATGAGCCAGGGAAGTGAGAAAAGTGAGGTATTTAAAGATAATAATCCTGACCCAGCCCTATTTAAAGAGGATGCAGAGAGGGAGTTATATAATAATTTCAATAAGATTAAAAACGATGTCGAAAAGTTAATAAAAGAAAAGAGATATCTCGATATTATGAAAAAGATTTCAGAGATCAGGGATTCTGTAGATAGGTTTTTTAATGAGGTAATGGTTATGGTTGATGATAAACTTTTAAGAGATAACCGTTTAATTCTTTTAAGTAATATATCAGAAATATTTACTCAAATTGCTGATTTTACTAAGATTGTTGTATTAAAATAAACCAAATTCACACCCCTTTAGAAGGAGGGGAAAGTGGGGTGGTAAAAAATTTAATTCTTAATTTAACTGAGAAATTTGACGATATGAAATAAAAGGGCTATATTAAAAATAAGGAGGTGTTTATGTTAAGTGCAATAAGTTCTGCCCTTTCTGGGGTATTGGCATTTATAAAAAAGACAAATGTAATATCAAATAATGTAGCAAATCTCCTCACAGATGATTTTAAGAAGAGTCGTGCAACATTTACTGAAGGGAAAAATGGTGGTGTAAATACAATAGTTGAAAAGGTGAACACACCTGGCTATCCAATCCCTCAAACCCCGGGTATCACAGCACAAGAGACTTCAAATGTAGATATTGCAGAAGAGATGACGAATCTTATCCTTGCTGAAAAAGGCTTTAAGGCAAATTTAAAGACGATTAAAGCAGCGGATGAAAATCTCGGCACCCTGCTCGATATAAAGGTATAATTTCCACGAAAATACCTTTTCGCCAGATAGAACACAGCGTTGCAGAGTCACAACTAAAAAAACCTTATTAACCACGAAACTCACGAAGGACACGAAGAAAAGAAAAGAGAAAGGGGGAAGATGGATAAATGGAAAAAGAAAAAAATTAATTTTTCTCCCTTTCACTGTTTCTCCTTTCTCCCTAATCTTTATCCTTTATTTCCTTTGTGATCTTTGTGCTCTTCGTGGTTAATTTTGTAAAGCTTTGCTAAAAAAACAAGCTTTTACGACCTTGTATTACAGAGGACACACAAAAAGACAGATAGGACACCAGACACCAGTACACCAGAGCACAAGTAAAAAACTGGTGACTGGTGCGACCCATCCACTGGATGGGTGCCCCGGACTGGTGGGCTTTTTTTGTGTTCTCTGTGGATAAATTTAATTTTCCTTTGTGGGTCTAAGGGTCATAAATTTTTCATAATAAGTATAAACCCTTCCAATTATCAATCTTCCATTCTTATCTATAACAACCTTTTTATTTTCAGAAAATAAACGCAATTTATATATTGAAAGAGGTTTTTATAGTATGTTATTATCAATGCGTTTGTAATAATCATTACAGAACAAAATAAAATAGGACGAAGGTTTTCTGCGTCCCATTTTTATAATTTCCTATACTTGAACAAATTTCATATCACGGGGGTTTTTTATGAAAAAGAAGTATGTCTATTTTTTTGGTAAAGGTGTTGCTGATGGAAGGGCTGATATGAAATCACTCCTTGGTGGCAAAGGGGCAAATATTGCTGAGATGACAAATTTAGGTATACCTGTACCTCCTGGTTTTACAATTTCAACAGAGGCATGTAATGAATATTTTAAAAATGACAGAAGGTATCCTGAAGAATTATGGGGTGAAATAGAAGAGAATCTTGCAAGATTGGAAGGGGTAATTGGAATAAAATTTGGCAGTGATTTACATCCACTCCTGATTTCTGTTAGATCAGGGTCAAGGGCGTCCATGCCAGGGATGATGGATACCATCTTAAATCTTGGTCTTAATGAAAAGACACTGAAGGGGATTATTGAAAAGACAGGGAATGAGAGATTTGCCAATGATGCCTACAGGAGATTTATTACCATGTTCAGCGGTGTTGTGCTTGGCATAAAGAAAAAAAAGAAGAGGACAGAGGATGGTCACGAGGTTGAGATAAATCCGTTTGAAGAAATGATGGATAAAATAAAAGAGAAATATAATGTAAAGCTTGATACTGATTTAAATGCAAATGCCTTAAAAGAGCTTGTTGAGAAATATAAACTGCTGGTAAAGAAAGAAACCGGGAGGGATTTTCCAGAAGATCCAAAGGAACAGCTAAAGATGGCAATTAATGCGGTCTTTGAGTCATGGAACAATAAGAGGGCTATTGAATACCGCAGGATTTATGGCATACCAAATGATTGGGGGACAGCGGTGAATATCCAGGCAATGGTTTTTGGAAATATGGGTGATACATCGGGGACAGGTGTTGCCTTTACCCGAAATCCTGCAACAGGAGAAAAGAAGTTCTATGGGGAATTTCTTTTAAATGCCCAGGGTGAGGATGTAGTAGCAGGTATAAGGACACCGCAGCCTATTGAGGAATTAAGGGAAAAGCTGCCTGATGCATATAAATCTCTTGTAGAAATATACCAGAAACTTGAAAACCATTATAAGGATATACAGGATATTGAGTTTACAATACAGGATGGAAAACTCTACATGCTTCAGACGAGGACAGGAAAGAGGACTGCTGCAGCAGCAGTAAAGATTGCGGTGGAGATGGTAAAAGAGGGACTTATAGATAAAAAGACTGCCTTATTGAGGTTGGAACCTGAACAACTGGACCAGCTTCTCCATCCCACAATTGACCCAAAGGCAAAGGTAGAGGTAATAACAAAGGGTCTCCCGGCCTCACCTGGTGCGGGTGTCGGAAGGGTTATATTTACTGCAGAGGCTGCGCAGGAGATGACTTCAAATGGTGAAAAGGTTATCCTGGTCAGACAGGAGACCTCGCCTGAGGATATTAGCGGTATGAATGTAGCACAGGGAATCCTGACTGTCAGGGGTGGTATGACATCACATGCAGCGGTGGTAGCAAGGGGGATGGGCAAGTGTTGTGTGGCAGGTTGTAAGGATATAGTGATAGAGGAAGAAAAAAGCCAGTTCAAGGTAAATGGTTATATTGTTAAAGAGGGGGACTGGATAACCCTCGATGGAAGTACCGGAAATGTGATGATGGGAAAGGTAAAACTGGTTCAACCTGAACTTTCAGGAAATTTTGCACAATTAATGAAATGGGCAGATGGGGTGAGAAAATTGAAGGTAAGGACAAATGCCGATACCCCCCATGATGCCCAGGTTGCAAGAGACTTTGGTGCAGAGGGGATCGGACTGTGCCGTACAGAGCATATGTTCTTTGAAGGAAAAAGGATTGATGCGGTAAGGGAGATGATACTCTCGGATACAGAGGAAGAGAGGAGAAGGGCACTGATAAAAATTCTGCCTATGCAAAGAGGGGATTTTATAGAGATATTTAAAGTTATGGATGGCTACCCTGTTACTATAAGACTCCTTGATCCTCCACTTCATGAGTTTCTCCCGCATACAGAAGAAGAAATTGAAGCCCTATCAAGAGATATGAGTGTCCCTGTTGAACGATTAAAAGAGAAGTCATACAGTCTTAAAGAATTTAATCCTATGCTGGGTCATAGGGGGTGCAGACTTGGAATTACCTATCCAGAGATCTATGAAATACAGGTTCAGGCAATATTTGAGGCAGCCTGCGAGCTGGCAAAGAAGGGGAAAATGATCGAGCCTGAGATAATGATACCCCTTGTAGGGGATGTGAATGAGTTTAAATATACAAGGGAGAGGGTGATAAAGGTTGCAAATGAGGTAATGGAAAGGATGTCGGTCAAGCTCAGGTATATGGTTGGGACTATGATTGAACTCCCGAGGGCGGCTATAACGGCAGATAAGATTGCATCAGAGGCAGAGTTTTTTTCCTTTGGAACGAATGACCTGACCCAGACAACATTTGGTTTAAGCAGGGATGATGCTGGAAATTTCCTCCCCTTTTATCTCGAAAAGAAGATACTTCCAAAAGACCCTTTTGTGGCTATAGATCAGGAGGGGGTTGGAGAGCTGATAAGGATGGGAGTGGATAAGGGGAGGTCTGTAAGACCCGATCTTAAGGTCGGTATATGCGGAGAGCATGGTGGAGAGCCGAGCTCTGTGGAGTTCTGTCACAGGATTGGATTGAATTATGTAAGCTGTTCACCCTTCAGAGTCCCGATAGCCAGATTAGCCGCAGCACAGGCAGTTTTAAAAGAGGGTAGTGCAGATACACTGTCCTCTACTGTATAAAATATTTATTACAAGCCCCTTCCCTGATAAGAAAAAAACTCTCAATGGTTAGATATTCTTTCTATATTAAAATAGTTTTTGGCAGTCTGATATAGTATTGAATTATGGTTATGGAATGAGTAATGAACTGTTGGATATAATTGAAGGACTTAAAAAATATTTAAATTATTTGAAGATGATAGGTATAGATGAAATACCTGTAAGTGTCCATGAGTCAAAAAGTTTAAGGGTTGAGAAGTTGACCCCTGAAATGTATAACCCTTCAACCCCTCAAATCCCCGCCCCATTGGAAGCTATTCGAGAAGAGATAGGTGATTGCAGACGATGCAAGCTATGGTCTACAAGAAATAATATTGTATTTGGTTCTGGAAATCCCCATGCAGAACTAATTTTTGTGGGAGAAGGACCTGGAGAAGAGGAAGATATTCAGGGTCTGCCATTTGTTGGCAGGGCAGGACAGAAACTGACAGAGATAATAGAAAAAGGGATGGGGTTAAAGAGAAAAGATGTTTATATATGCAATGTGGTAAAGTGCAGACCCCCTGAAAACAGAGAACCTGAAACTGACGAGATAACTGCCTGTAAGCCATTTTTAGAGAAACAGATAAAAGTCATAAAACCAAAGGTAATTGTAGCACTTGGTAAACCTGCCACAGCGACTTTATTAAATAACAAGAGGATTACCATTTCCAAGATAAGAGGGATATGGCAGGGGTATAATTTATCTGAGTCCACACCTTTACTGCAGAGATCGGACAGTTCAACTACAATAAAACTTATGCCGACATATCATCCAGCATATTTGCTAAGGAACTACACACCTGAAGTTCGAAAAAAGATTTATGAAGACATGAAGAAGGTAATAATGGAGTTGGAGAAAAAGTGAATACAGAAATACCAATAAAAAGCAGGTCAAGGACAGAGTTTATCAATATAACAGGTGAGGTTCAGAAGACAGTAGATAAATCAGGGATAAAAGAAGGGATATGCTATATGTTCGTTCCCCATACAACAGCAGGAATTACAATTAATGAGGCAGCAGACCCGGATGTAGTAAGTGATATCCAGAATGAATTAGATAAGATGGCACCTTATAGCGATCATTATCAACATACAGAGGGTAATGCAGATTCACATATAAAGACGAGCATAGTTGGTGCTTCAGAGCTTGTCTTTATTGAAAATGGGAAATTAAGGCTCGGGACATGGCAGGGTATATTCTTGTGTGAATTTGATGGACCGAGGAACAGAAAGGTATGGGTGAAGATAGTATGATTTTTAGATGGAGACATGATTTATACTGATAGATTTTGTGATATGAACCTCGATGTTCTTTTTTTTAATGTGATATTTTATAAATTGATCCATCAGTTTCCCTTGCTATGAGGAGAAGCTGCAATTGTTCCTTGAGTTCATTCTCCAGAGGTAGATACCATCTCTTAATTATATTGAAATATATCAGCACGCCGTCTTTATTTTTAAGGTGTTCTCTCATTCTGTCTATATCAGATAAATAATTATTGTTCGTTTGCCTGCTCTCAGGATTTACCTTATCCGGGATCATGAAGGCAGATCTGCCAGTAAGAATGTATACAGCATCAGGTAGATTTGTAAAAATAGGGATTTCAGAAGGGAGATTTCTTATTTTCTTTATAATTTCGGAGTGGTGCCAAGCCTTGCCGGCATATCCCTGACCATCACGAGAGGTAAGGATAATCCACCCTGTCCCGCGTACCAAATATGATCCGCCAAAGACTATACCAGCTACTATTAAGATGGATTTGAGTAAGGGTATTTCTTTTGTATAGCTTAATAATCTCTGAATCATCCAAAGAACAAGAATGAGCACTGATACATAGATGGGTGACAGGATACGATAGTCCATCAGTGTATGGGCATCATAAAATGAGATAGAAAAAATTAAAAACCCTGTGTAGATTAAGATAAATAAAATTAATAAATAGGGTATTTTTTCACTCCTTTGTCTGACGGAATCTTTTCTTTTTTTTATCAACAGAAAAATGCCTGAGATCAATAAAGCTATAATTGCCACGAACAAGACAATAGCCCTCATAATTTTATGAACTGCTTCAGGTAAAAACCATCTTGAAATAGTATCAAGGGCATACCTGAAATGATAGAGTGTAATAGGGTGGAAAACAATTTTTCTATTCGCCATAGTACCTGAGACATATAAATTTCTGATAACCCATACTATTATTGGAAGAGAGCTGATACTGGTAAGGATAACTAAATCAATAAATTTTCTGTAATATGTCTTCTTGCACAAGAAAAATATACCTCCTATTCCTGTGGTAACCAGAACTATACCTATGTACCTGGTTAAAAACCCGAGTTCAATTGCAAGAGAAGAAACAATGAGAAAGAGGGGTTTTTGATCTTCTGTATAGGTATCTAATAAAAGCAATCCCATCATGCCAAGAAAGATAAAGAGGGGTTCCGTCCATGCCATTGAATGAATACCGAGCATGTCAACTGAAGTTAACATTAAAAATGAACCATATATTGAGAGGCAAAGAGAGTGTGTATATTTATTGATAGCAAGACCAACAAGCGTAATATTTGCTCCAAAAAGTAAGGCATTGAACCATCTGGCGATATCGAGCGGATCCCCACCAACGAGCCCTAAAAGGGCGAGGACTACAGGGAATAGGGGTGGATAGTGTGTCATGGGTGTTGCTTCACTGCCAAATGGCAAAATTAAGCCTTTTCCGGTTAACACATTTCGGGAAACACCAATATAAGTCGCAGAGTCGGGAGATATGCCAATACCTGATCGTGTGCTGAATAATAAAACTATAATTCCAATGATGGACAGGGCAGAGAGAGGAAGAATAATATAGTCTTCTTTTTTCATTAAATACATAGGACTCTATATTTAAATGAACCATAGATACTTCCAAATGTTATGAATAGGGATTTAACAAATAAAAGTCCTGCCATCTCAAGCCCTTCAAATATTGAGATTCTCATGTCAAGCCTTTCACCCCTTTTCTTTATGTCATATATCTGATAGGTAAGATAGAGTGGTAGAAGTATCATGGCAGGAGGAAAGATATAACCTATGAGACATAAAAAAAATAATTTTTTATCAAAGGAATTTAGATTGAGCCATACAGGGATGCCGAAACTTGTGGTGGGCAAGGTGAATCCCCCTTCTTTCATATATGTAAATCGGGGAAACTCTAAAAATAATCCCTGTGGAAAATGTTTCCTGAGGAGAACAGAATGGGCAATGCCGAAATTAATATTCTGTCTTACAAAACCTTGCAAGTCATTTCGATGGATATGATAAATTAATGCATCTCGAACTGTGATTATTTTATATCCTGCTTTGTAAATTCTTGCACAGATGTCATGATCCTCACCATAGATGTTAATATCCTCATCAAAACCTCCTATTCTTCCAAATATATCCTTTTTCACAGATAGATTTGCAGTGGCAAATCCACCTGTGAGCAGGTCATACCGCTCAAATATCTTTTGCTCCCCAAGACCCCTCAGTGTAAAAAGTGAAAGGAATTTCTCAATTATACCCTGTGGATTAAATCCATAAATATTCCCTGCAACAGCACCAACCTCCCCATCCCCCCCTTTATAAGGGGGATACGCCGTAGGGGTAGCATCAAATGCCGATGCAATGTCTTTTAGCCAGTTCTTATCTGCTATACAATCTGGATCTGTATTGACAATAATTTTACCTATTGCATTTCTTGCCCCTCTATTTCTCGCAGCACAGGACCCCTGTTTTGGCTCATGGAGGATGTGGATGTTAAGTCCCTTATTTTTACTTATAAAGTCCTCGATCAATCGCGCAGAGTTATCAGTAGAGTTATTATCCACCAGTATTAACTCAAATTCTTTGAATGTCTGGGAATAGACACCTTCAAGACATCTTATGATGGTCTTTTCTGCATTATAAACAGGTATGACTACAGATATTTCCATAAATTAAGCGATGAGCAACGAGCAACGAGTTTTTTTACACATTGCTCAGCACTCATTGCTCATTGCTGATTATTGCTTCCCTTACAAAGGCAGTCTTATACTGCGATAAAAAACTACATAATTTATCAAATGTCTCCATCTCATCCGATATCTCCATGCATGAAGGGTGGGCGAGGATGGTGGCACAGCCATTTTCTTTTTCTATTGATTCAATTTCACCTTTGATTATCTCAAACCATTTATCAATAAAATAAAAGATACCTTGAGAATATTTGCCAAAAGATTCTTTTACACCTTTCCTATATTTTTTTTCACCGTGATAGAGATGCTCATGGTCGGGCATGACATTAATCGGGAGGGATAGTATTGTATCGTTAATCTTTTCAGGAAATCTTTTTTTAGTGGTAACATTATTTGACACAACTCTGATTCCGTATTTTTTGAGTATATTGTAGGTATATCTATCATATCTGTATGCGTGATTTCTCCATGACACTACAGTTTCTCCTGTCACATTTTTTATAGCCCTGAGGGTCTTTTTTATATCCCTTTCCTGCCACCATTCAGGTCCATTTGCTGAATCGGTAAACCTTCTAAATAAACGATATAGTATCTCTGGTTGATATGCATTGTAGGTATGACCTCCAATTTCAAGGTTTTTAAATTTTAAAATATCCCTGATTACATCGGCTTCTTCTTCAAATGATTTCCCTGTAAAAAATAGTGTTGCCTTTATCCCATACTTATGAACAATCTGTATGTATTTATTTGAAGCCTCTACCTCAGTTATTGCCATAAACTTCTGTTCAGTAAATAATCTTTTATTTTTAAAATGAACATCACCCGTGAGAAATATCATAAGCTCGATGAACAATGAATAGCGAATAAAATTCATTTAACTAACACTATGCATTCTTACCTAATAATGTGTAAATCAGTCTTCTGTCTTCTGCATCAATGGCACCAATGAACCAGAGAGAAGCTATATATATGAATGGGCTGAAGGATAGGGATAGGAACAAGCTGTGATAGCCATTGAATAAACTGTTTACACTATACATCCCAATTCCCATGACTATTGATGAGATGAATATCTTGAGAACAGATTTTGAGGGATAATTGATACCGAATTCATTGTTTACATATGCTGCACCTCCGACAACTCCTGCCATCTGGGCAGATGAGTTGGCAATTGCAGCACCTGTTGCCCCGTATTTCGGGATTAGTATAAGGTTAAGGATGATGTTGAAAATGGCTATGATACTACCCCACTTCAGGATAAAGCCCTGTTCCTCTGTTCCGTAGAGTATAGCTGAGCTTGCCCTTGATACAGCACCAAATGAATTAAAGACAAGGATTATCTGTGCTGGGATAGCAGCATTTCTAAATTCACTCCCATAGACCAATTCTATGAGTGGAGCAGAGAGTATAGCACCGCTGATACCTATTGGAAATGCGATAAGTGCAAGGTATCGTGTAGAATAAGTATATCCTTTTTTTAATCCTGGTTTATCACCCTGTCCATAAATTCCGGAAAAGTAGGGTATGAGAAGCGAAGAGAAAATCCCCGGAATCTGCATAGCAATATAGCCAATTGTAAACGCAAGGGAATAAAAGGCAATCTCTTCAGGAGGAGAAAATCTCTCAAGAAAAAATATCTCTGACTTTTGCCATACAATTGCGTCGATAATGATTATACCTGATACGCTGAGAGAGTATTTGGCAATTCTTTTTTTTAGAAGGGTATCAAGTCGTGTGATTTGAACTGGCATCCCTTGCATTGCGAGGCTGTCAAATCGGTTAAATTCGTTTTTGATAAAATACCAGAGAATAGCAAGGTTCAGCACACTCCCGATTATATTTGCAACGATAAGGCCAGCCACGCTGTGATGTGCTAAGAGGGTAAAAACTATAAGTAAAAATTGAATCGGTGATGAAATCAGAGATGCTATGATGAGGGTCTGGTATTTTTGAAGTCCTGTTGCAGCAGCAGAGTAAATCCTTGCGAGGACTATAGGTATTATATTTATTGAAGAAAGAAGGAGCAGGTCTTTTCGTGTGACATCTGATGCCAGAAAAAACGAAAGATACGCAACAAGAGATGAAATTATAAGAGAGGCACCCAATTCTAATTTTAAAATTACTGTAAAAATATTTTTTGCTGTAGCAGTGTCATTTCTCCCAATATATTCTGCAACATATTTTGCCACAGCCATGGGTAATCCTGCATTTACAAAGAGTGTTAGGATGCCTATTAACCAAAGTATGTAGCTATATTCTCCTAATTGAACGGCACCTAATGACCTTGCCACAATTATGGATGTAGCAATGCCAAATACACCAGCAAATAATGTATTTATCAGATTAAATAAGGTGTTTGAGGCTAATAGCTTCACTTTACTTACTACAGGTCTTGATATGAAATTCACGCCTTTCTCCCTATTGCACCTATAGTAAACCCAAGGTGGTGTAAAAGTGGAATATTCACTTCCGCCCAGTCACAAAGATTTAAAAAGAATGGGATATATCCTGGTATAAATTTTTTCAATCGTGGGATAACTACATAATCATCGATAAATGCCCTTCTCAGATTGCATGTTGAAGAAAAAATATCTTTTAACCCTCCCTTTTTCATTTCTGATACAAGCCCCCTCTCAGTATACGATTTCTCCTTCCCCCATACATCATAGAAGAAATTTTTTATCCTCCTCCTGTGAGGTCTTACAATAAATGTGTGGAGAGTAAAGATGGCAGGGACTGATACAAATACATAACCACCAGGTTTAGTTATTGCAGCCATCTGTCTGATCCCCTCCGATGGATTTTCAAAATGCTCAACAACCCCGCCGTTCCAGACCAGATCAAATCTTTCTCCCTTAAAAGGCATATCGAAAATGTCACCTTTAACAAATTGAAATCTGAATCCCCCTTGAGGAAGATTATGGATTGTTGATTCACGGAATGCCTCCCTCGACTTATTCAGGTATTCCATATCATAATCTAAAAGTGTTAAATCACCTCCCATCATGACAAGGAGGCAATCAACCACACCAAAACCACAACCTGCATCCAATATCTTTAACCTCTTAAGACCTTTTACTTTTGATTTTTCAAGGAGGTCCAATAGTTGATAAGCCTCCCAGAAAAAGTAGTGGTCACGCATATCAGTTATACATCTGTTTCTGACATACTCTATCCATTCTGTTGGTATTCCATTTTTTAAAAGGAAGTCAACATTTATCATAATATCAAAATTATTTAGAACGCAATTTCCACGAGTAGCCGAATATCACGAATAAGAACGAAAATCAAAACAAATTATTTAGTCCTAAAATAACTTTTAGCCACAGAGAACACAGAGGACTCAGAGAAAAGATTTAACTTCTTAAATCTCTGTGACCTCTGTGGCTAAATTTTCATCCCCCTTTGTGAGCCATAGGCTCGTGAGGGTTTCATATGAGTGATAATTGTAATTTGTCAATTCGTGTTTAAGTATTTGCTATTCTTTGTTTCAATAATTGAATTCAGGTTTTTGTTTTCAATCCTTGATAGGTCGTCTCTGTCTCTTTTGCCACCACCTCGTTACTGTATTTGCCCTCAATCCTTTTTCTTGCATTAATACCAAGAAGTTCTCTCATTTCTTTATCTTTTAAAAGCCTAATTATCTTTTCTGCCAGATCATGAACATCCCCTGTCTTTACCAATAATCCTGATACCTCATCCTCAATGACCTCAGGTATTCCGCCTGTATTACTGGCAATAACTGCCTTTCCGCAGGACATTGCCTCTAACACAGAATTTGGGAAATTTTCATAAAATGAAGGTACAACACAAATATCACTTTCACGATAATGATTCACAAGTCCATTTCTCTCCACATTACCCAGAAAAATGACCCTATCTTTTATAGCAGGTGGAAGGAGATTTTCCATGTAGGATTTCATAGATGAATTGTTGGGGGCTGTATTTGTATCCCTTCCTATCAGAATAAAAGATGTATCCGATACCTCTTTCAATATAAGCGCGATAGCTGACACAAAGATATGCGCCCCTTTTATCCTGTCGAGCCTCCCTACAAAGAGAACCTTAGTAATCCCCCCTTTATTAAAGGGGGGCAGGGGGGATTTTGGGGAAAATATTTCTGTATCGATTGGATTTGGCACTATCCTTATATTGTCCCTTTTGATACCCATTTTCTCTGATACTATATCTGCAAGATTTTTACTCGGTGATAGGACTAAATCAGCATTATGGATAGTTATTTTCTCCATCCACTCAACACATCGTGTATCAATCCCCCCATCCCCCCCTTTATTAAGGGGGGGTGAGGGGGGGTTATAAATCTCATTTAAAAGCACACTCGGACTGTGGCATTTTATAACCAGAGGCACTCCCTTCGGTTTAATAAATGACAGCAGAAATGCCTCAGACCTCCATTCAGGTGCCTCAATGATGTCAAATTTCACCTTTTTCATCAATTTTTTGATTTTTAAAATTATAGCAATATTAAACTTTATAATCTCCAGACTTCTCAATAAAAAATGATTTAAAAATGGTGTTGGAAATCGGACGGGCCTGATACGGTGAACATGAATATTTTCTAATAACCCCCATTTTTCCCCCCTTAATTTAGGGGAAGATAGAGGGGTTATAGATTGACGAGTAAGAGCAAGTGAAATTATATGGACTGAGTGCCCCTGTTCTGAGAGGGCATTTGCAATATTATAAACATATGTTCCAATACCACCCCATCCTGTTTCAGGGGGATACTCCTTTGAGAGGAAAATAATGTTCATTCTTTAGTTATCAGACAAAAGAATTTATACAAAGTATGTAAGAAAGACAGGGATAAAAGTGGAGGAAGGGGTAGAGAAGGGGAGATATCTCTGTTCAACCTTTCTCTTATTTCTCCTCCTTTTCAATTCCCCCTGTTCGTTTATTTTTCTTTTTCATCTTTTGATCAGGCTGAAATATTTGGCAATGCTCTGCTATCGCCTTGCTCATGAACCAAATCTTTAACTTTAAGAATAGCTACCTCCTCTGTTTTATATTTCTCCTCAGCCACAAGTGTCGGGATTACACTAATCATCGCTGCAAAGAACCAATAGGGTTCCATGATACGCACAATAATAAATGTATTCGATGCAAGGGCATGGGTCATCATTGCAATTGTCCCAGCTATAAATCCCAGTGATAACCCCTTACTAAAATTGTCATTGACATGGTAAAAGGAGTGAATCCCCTGTCTCAATAAAGCCCCTAATAACATTGCAAAGGCGATAAATCCTACAGCACCGGTATCTATCAGAACCTTAAAATACTGGGCATCAAGAAATTTATACCCTGTAACCCCATAACCCAGTATAGGGTGCTCTGCCCAATCCCCTAACGCCTCCTTCCAGCTTGATATCCTGGCAGAGGCTGAAGTATCTAATTTGAACTTACCTAATCTTAGTTGTCCCTTCTGAAGTTGTTGTTGTGTTGTCACGAGCACCCGTTCTTTTACCGCAGAGGGGAGCATGAATGGGCCAAAAGAGAGAGTTAAAATAATACCTGCAATGAGTAACTTTTTTCTCTCGCTGAAAATTGTCATGGCTATATACATAGGCAGAATTGCAATCCATGATGACCTTGAGAGAGTGAAAAGTAGCGGTATAATAATTAAAAAAGCTATAAGGGTGAGCGCTATTTTTAATTTACGTGAATCGGATGTAAGGAATAACCCTCCTGTCATTGAAAGCATGAGCACAAGGTATCCTCCAAATGTATTTGGCTCACCTACCTCACCTTCAAATGGTGCAGAGACCCTTCCACCTGAAGGGATCTGGGCAATCCCTGTAAGACTAACAATGATACAGGTTAAAATTAATGCAATGGCATAATTTTTGACCTGTCTCTTTTCATGGATATTATTTACTGCCATGAAATATAC